>DASPIF010000196.1:0-6968 GCA_035629255.1 Actinomycetota bacterium
CGAGCTCGCCGTCGCGCAGCTCGACCGCCTCGTGCTCCCCCGTCGAGGCGCCGCTCGGCACGGCCGCGCGGCCGAACGAACCGTCCCCGAGGACCACATCGACCTCGACGGTCGGGTTCCCTCGGGAATCGAGGATCTCGCGCGCGGCGACCAGATCGATAGCGGGCATGGACGCCGATTGTAGGGGTGACCTCGTGCTGCGGTCGTAGGCGGCGCTACGTGTCGATAACCCTCAGGAAGCCCCACGTCCGGAAGGCGTCCACGAACCCGAGGCGGCGGTACAGCTCTTTCGGCCAGTCGTCGTCGTCGGCGATCAGGAAGACGAGTCCGGCGCCCTGCGAGCGCGTCCAGTCCGCGGCGGCGAGGACGATCGCGCTCGCGAGCCCGCGGCCGCGGAACCCCTCGAGCGTGTTGACGTCCTCGACCTGCCCCACGTCGTCGAGCACGTACGCCTCGCAGACGGCGGCGGGCTTCCCGTCGACCATCGCGACGAAGAAGCGCGCGCCGACCTGGCGTTCGAGGACCTCGCGGAAGTCGACGAGCTGCCGCTGGACATCGTCGGAGTCGATGTAGGGCTGCCCTTGCATGACCTCGGCGATGACCGGCCGAGCGGTCACGAAGTCGGTCTCGATGACGTCGACCTCGGGGCGAGGCTCGGGCTTGCGCGCGTGAACCATGAACACGTCGCGCTGGACGCTCCAGCCGAGCTCGAGGAAGGAGCCGGCGAGCCGCGCGCCGTGCCGCTCGTCGTCGATCTGGATCTTCCGGTGACGGAACCCGTCGTGCTCCCCGAGGACGCGGTCGGCGTCCGCCGCGAGCGCGTCCGCCTCGACGCCGTCGAGCGGCCGGTCGACCCACACGAAGTTCGAGCTGTACCGGCCCGGGAAGCCGAGGTGCAGGTACGCGCGGCCGAACGACGTCTCTTCGATCCGCTCGGCGCAGCGCTCCTCGAACTGGCGCTCGAACGCGAGGATCCGCTCGCGGACCTCGTCCGTCACGCCGGCGAGCGCGCTTCGCGGAACAGGGCACGGAGCTCGGCATCGCCGAGCCCCTCCACGTCGAGCCCTCGCTCGGCGACGAGCTGCGTGAACCGCTCGTAGCGCTCGGCGAAGCCGCGCGTCGTGCGTCGGAGCGCGCTCTCGGCGGCGACCCCGAGGCGACGAGCGACCGCCACGGCCGCGAACAGCACATCGCCGATCTCCTGCTCGGCGCGCTCGGTTCCGCGCGCGGCCTCGAGCTCGGCGACCTCGTCGCTCAGCGCGGCGATCGCGGCCTCGTCGGTGCGGAACGCGAAGCCCCACCCCGCCGCTCGGCGCTGCACCTTGGCGGCGCGGGCGAGCGCAGGCAGCGTCGCAGGGATGTCGTCCTCGAGGTCCTCGGAGGCGCGGCCGCCCTTCTCGTCGGCCTTGATCCGCTCCCAGTTGACGAGGACCTCGTCCGCCCCGGAGACGGCGACGTCGCCGAACACGTGCGGGTGACGGCGGATCAGCTTGCGGACGATGCCTTCCGCGACGTCGTCCACGTCCCATGCGCCGTCGTCGGCGGCCATCTGCGCGTGGAACACGACCTGGAGGAGGACGTCGCCGAGCTCGTCGCGGAGGGCGTCGCGATCGTTGGCGTCGATCGCGCCGAGCGCCTCGTGCGCCTCCTCGAGCAGGTGACGGGCGAGCGACGCGTGCGTCTGCTCGCGGTCCCACGGGCATCCGTCTGGCGCGCGCAGCCGCGCCATGACCTTGACGAGGTCGAGCAGCCGCTCCCCCGCCCGCGACGACGGGACCGGTCCGTCGGGAACGTGGTCGAGGGGCCGGTCGGCGTCGTCGACGCGACCGGAGGCGTCGGTCACGGGGTGGGGCCGGTCGACGCGGTGACCCCGCCGACGCCGGTGCCGCCCGAGACCGCCGGCGCGGTCGCACCGGTCGCACCGGTCGCACCGGTCGCGTCCTCGGACGTCGAGCGGATCGGCAGCACCTCGCCCGTCTCGGTGTCGAGGCGTCCGTAGCGCGGATTGACCTCGACGTCGAGCGCCTGGATGCGCTCGATCATCCACTCTTGGAACGCCGAGGTCCCGAGCTGCCCGACGAGCTGCTCCCGCACGTCCTCGAACGCGGCCACATCGCGCCTCGTGAGCTCGATGATGTGCCAGCCGAACTGCGTCTCGACCGGACCCGAGATCTCGCCGACCTCGAGCGCCAACGCCGCCTCCGCGAACGTCGGGTCGAACGTCTGGAGGAACTGCGACTCCGAGAACGTCCCGAGATCTCCCCCGCTCTGTCCCGATTGCGTATCGATCGAGCGGTCAGCGGCGATGTCCGCGAAGTTCCGTTCGGTCACGTCGCGCGAGATCTCGGCGGCCTCGGCCTCGGTCTCGACGAGGATGTGCCGGGCGCCCACGGTCGTGAACTGTTGCACCTGCTGCTCGTAGAACGGGAGCAGCTCCTCGTCGGTGATCCGCTCGGCCGCGATCGCCTGCTCGACCTCGCCGAACAAGAGCAACCGTCGGGCGAGCGCCTGGAGATCCGACCGGACGAGCCCGTTCTCCTCGAGCTGCGCCTCGAGCGCCTCGGGACCGCCGAGGCTCGTCTCGACCTGTTCGATCGCCGTCGCGACGTCCGCGTTCGCCACCGTGAGGTCGTTCGCGGCGGCGTAGCCCTTGACGACCTCCTCGCGGATGCCGTTCGCGAGCGTGAAGCGCGTGCACGCCGATGTCTCGTTCTCGTCACCGACGGGCGTACCGCAGGGCGCACCCGACAGACCGGTCAGGAAGCGGTAGAGGGCGGTGTCGGCCTCGAGCTCCTCGGACGTGATCTCGCGGTCGCCGATCGTGGCGGCCGGCCCCGCACCGGTCGAGCACGCCGACAGCACGACCGCGGCGAGCGCGAGGCAACGCAGGACGGGACGGAGGCGGCGCATCAGCGACCCATGCTAGCAACGGCTTCCGGAACGGCCGGTCGGCCCGTCGCGGTGCGGAGCGCCGACTCGATCCAGCCGGGGAGCTCGGTACCCGGGATGCGCTCGGGCGCGAGGTTCAGCGTCCGCGTCGCGCGGTGGTACATCGCGCCGGCGAGCCGCTGCGCGAGGTCGACCTCGAGCGCCTCCTCGAGCGCGAGCGGCTTGACGCGCACCTCCTTCTTATAGGTGCTCACCTCGTCGACGCCGAGCGCGTCGCACGTGATCCGGAGCGAGGCCACCGAGAACAGCGTCTCGACCTCGTCGGGGAGCTGTCCGTACCGATCGATCGTCTCCTCGCGCACGCGCTCCAGGAGCTCGTGCGAACCCGCGGTCGAGATCCGGCGGTACAGGTCGAGCCGGAGGGCCTCTTGGGCGACCCACCCCGGCGGCACGAACGCCTTGATCGGCAGGTCGATCCGGATCTCCTTCTCCTCCTTGAGCGGCTCGCCCTTCATCTCGGCGACCGACTCCTGGAGCAGTCGCGCATACGTGTCGAACCCGACGGCCGCGATGTGCCCGTGCTGCTCGGCGCCGAGCACGTTGCCCGCGCCGCGGATCTCGAGGTCGCGCATCGCGATCTGGAACCCGCTGCCGAGCGCCTGATGCTTGCTGATCGTCGAAAGGCGCTCGTGCGCCTCCTCCGTCAACTCGCGGGTCGGTGGGAAGAAGAGGTACGCGAACGCGCGCTCGGTCGAGCGGCCCACGCGACCGCGCAGCTGGTACATCTGCGCGAGCCCGAGCATATGCGCCGAGTCGACGACCAACGTGTTCGCGTTCGGCACGTCGAGCCCCGACTCGATGATCACCGTGCAGACGAGGACGTCCGCCTCGCGCTCCCAGAACTGCATCATCTGCTGCTCCAGCACGTCCTCGTCCATCTGGCCGTGCGCGACGACGACGTTGGCCTCGGGCAGCTGCTCTCGGAGCCACGCGGCCTGACGGTCGATCGTCGCGACCCGGTTGTGGACCCAGAAGACCTGGCCCTCGCGAAGGAGCTCACGGCGTACGGCGCCGAGCGCGAGGCCCTCGTCGTACTCGCCGACGTAGGTGAGCACCGGCTGCCGGTCCTCCGGCGGGGTGTCGATCGTCGACATGTCGCGGATCCCGGTGAGCGCCATCTCGAGCGTCCTCGGGATCGGCGTCGCGGTCATCGTCAGCACGTCCACGTGCGCGCGGAGCCTCTTCAGCCGCTCCTTGTGCGCGACCCCGAACCGCTGCTCCTCGTCGACCACGAGCAACCCGAGGTCCTTGAAACCGATGTCGCGGCTCAGCAACCGGTGCGTGCCGATCACGACGTCGACGGCGCCGGTCTTCAGGTCCTCGATCGTCTTCTGCTGGGTGGCACGGTCGACGAACCGCGAGAGCATCGCGACCTTCACCGGGAACGGCGCGAACCGCTCGGAGAACGTGATGAAGTGCTGCTCCGCGAGCAGCGTCGTCGGCACGAGCACGGCAACCTGCGTCCCGTCCATCACGGCCTTGAACGCCGCGCGCACCGCGATCTCCGTCTTGCCGAACCCGACGTCGCCGCAGATCAGCCGGTCCATCGGCCGTGGCCGCTCCATGTCGGATTTGACCTCTTCGATCGTCGTCACCTGGTCGCCCGTCTCGACGTGCGGGAACGCGTCCTCCAGCTCGTGCTGCCACGGCGTGTCCGGCCCGAACGCATGCCCCTCGACGGACATCCGCACCGAGTACAGGCGGACGAGCTCGCCGGCCATGTCCTTGACGGCGCGCTTCACGCGCTTCGTCGTGCGCGCCCAGTCGCTGGTGCCGAGCCGCGACATCCGCGGCGTGTCCCCGCCGATGTACCGAGCGACCATCCCGACCTGATCGGTGGGCACGCTCAGGCGATCGCCCGACGCGTACTCGAGGACCATGTAGTCACGTTCGCCGTCGCCGATCGATCGGCGCGAGATCCCGAGGTACCTGCCGACGCCGTGCACGCGGTGAACGGCGTAGTCGCCGATCTCGAGCTCCTCGGCGACGGGGTCCTGTCGGCGGTTCGTGAACCTCGGGGCGTCCTTCGTGTGACGGCGCGAGCCGAAGACGTCCTCCTCGGAGGCGACCGCCAGCTTGCCCGCGTTGAAGACGAAGCCGCGCGCGAGCGGCGCGAGCTCCGCGTCGTCGGCGGCGACCACCTCCTTGACCCGCTCGAGCGAGCCGTGTCCGGTCGCCGTGACGACGACCCGGTATCCGCGCGATCGGAGGTCTTCGGCCCGCTTGGCCACCTCGAGCGCGTTGCCTTCGGCGCTCCCCCAGCCCGCGAGGCCGAGGTCGATCCCCTCGGTGAACTCGGTCAGGTGGAGCTCGACGTGTCCGCCGAGCGCCTCGTCCAGCGGCGCGAGCGCGGACGGACCCGGCCACCCGCTCGCGTCTGCGAGCGTCCGCGCCTCCTCGAACGCCTGGCGCGCGCGATCCCGCGTCCGACGGACCTGGGTCAGGACGACCCACGAACCCGCGGGCAGCAGCTCGGCGGGCGTGGGCAGGTGATCGAACAGCAGCGGAGCGAAGGACTCCATCCCCTCGACGTGCAGCCCGTCCGCGATCCGCTGAAGGACGTCGCGGAACCGGTCGAGGTGCTTCGGTGCGATCTCACCTGCGCGCCCGCGGACCGCCGCGTCGGCGATCAGCTCGCGGACGGGAGCGACCTCGACGCGTTTGACCGCGTCGGTCGACAGCTGTGTCGAGGCGGTGAACTCGCGGAGCGAATCGATCTCGTCGCCCCAGTACTCGAGACGGACCGGGCGTCGAGCCGTCCCCGGGAACACGTCGACGACGCCACCCCGGACCGCGAACTCGCCGCGGTGCTCCACGACGTCGGCGCGCTGGTACCCGAGCGCCACGAGCCGCTCGGCGAGGTCGTCGGGCGCGAGCTCGAGGTTCGGCTCGAGCACCACCGGATCGGTCGCGCCGAGCGTGGGGATCAGCCGGTGCGTCGCACCGAGGGCCGTCGTGACGACCACGAACGGCCCCTCGGCCGCACGGATCCGTCGGACCGCGGCGGCGCGGCGGGCGGAGACCTCGGGGGACGGGCTGATCCCCTCGTACGGCAGCGCCTCCCAGGGTGGGAGGTACGCGACGCGGTCGGGCCCGAGCCACGACTCGGCACCGCGGACGAGCGGCTCGGCCTCACGACGACCGGGCGCCACGACCATGACGGGGACCTCGAGCGAGCGGGCGAGCGCCGCGACGACGGCATCCTCGCCGGTGTCGGCACGGGCGAGGATCGGCCGGGCGCGTTCGGTCAGCAGACGCTCGAAGGCGTCCGATCGGATCAACGGATCGAGCAGGTGTTCCAACACTCGCGGGCTCCCTGGGACAGCGCGAACAGGCCTCGTCGGCGAGCGACGGGGCCCTTCGCTTTCAGGGTAACGCCCGGTGTCTCGGTCGCGTCAGGGGCGCCGAGAACGCGGCCGCCCCCGGCGAACGCCGGGGGCGGTGGCGGGCAGCGGTCGGGAGCTGCCGGTTACGTGCTCAGCGGAAGAGGGGAACCGCTGTCAGCTGTTCTTCCACCCGGCCGAGACCGCGATCGCGACCGCGGCGAGCCAGCCGAGCGAAACGACGACCCTTCGGAGACGCTCCAAGACCGTTCCACCTACCTTCCCGTTCGAGGCCGAGTATCTGCTCGCTGCAGGTCGTTCCGCATCGGCCGACGGACGGCTTCTCGTGTCCGCCTCGCTCATGGCCCACGCTCACCCGCCGGGCGGGAAGGGAACGACCGCGGCCTAGGCCGATCGGCGTCGCGGGTGGATCGCCGGGCCGACTCACGCGCGCGGGCCCGCGCGGTTGAACCGCTCCTGCGTGAGCGCGAGCCCGCCGCTCACGAGCGAGAGCGCGGCGTCGGCGCCGTCTTCGATCAACGCCTCGACGTCGGGCTCCTCGCGTTTGGCGAAGTCCTCGAGCACCCAATCGGCCGCGTCCTTGCGGCCGGTCGGCCGGCCGACGCCGAGCCGGACCCGGAGGAAGTCGGGGGTGCGCAGGGATGACGCGACCGACCGGACCCCGTTGTGGCCCGC
>DASPIF010000197.1:0-5864 GCA_035629255.1 Actinomycetota bacterium
CCCATGCCGACCACAAGGCGTTGACCACCATCACGAACGGCTGTCTCATCGGGCGAACCTACCCACCGCGCCGGACGAACGATGCGGGAGATCGAACCGGAGCGGTTCGCCCGAACGTGACCGAAGCTCGGCCTAGCCCGCGAGCATCTCGCGCGCGGCGACGACGTCGGGTGCGTCCAACCCTTCGGTGAAGCCGGCGTAGAGCCGAGCGAGCTGCTCGAGGACGACGTGTCGCTCGTCGCCGTCGGTCACCTTCGCCAGACCGATCGTCGCCTGGAGCTCCGACATGCGGGCGCCCGCCTGGTGTGCGATGTCGATCGCGTGCCGGTACGTCGCCGCGGCGCCGCTCGTGTCGCCCACCGCGGCGAGCAGATCCGCACGCACCGCCGGGAACTGCGCCGCGAGCACGTCCGGCCTTCCCGGACCCTGGACGAACGTCAACGCCGAGTCGATCGCGTCGAGACCGTCCTCCGGTCGGCCGAGGTAGGCGAGCGTGCGCGCGCGGAGCCACAGGATCAGCGGCCAGAAGATCGGTGGCGCCGTCATGTCGCGATACAGCGTGACGCCGGCGTCGCTCGCCCCGACGGCCTCGTCCCGGCGGCCGGTCGCGGCCTGCGCGAGCGCGTTCAGGACGAGGGAGGTGGCCTTCCAGATCGCGAACTCGTGCCGACCGGCGATGTCGAGGACCTCCGTCGCCATCTCCTCGGTTCGGTCCCACCGGCGCTCCCAGGCGTTGAGGAGGCCCACGTGGAACCGCGCGTAGGCGAGCGAATACGGCTGGGCGATGCGGTCGGACATCTCGATCGCGGCCCGCGCCTGCTGGTGCGCTTGGTCCGCGTGGCCGGTCAGCCACAGGATGAACCCGAGCGTCGTGCGCGACGAGACACCCGGGCTCGGGCCGAGGCGGAACCGCCCGGTCCCGTGCTGTTCGGGATCGAAGAGCTCGATCGCGCGGCGGAGATGCACCACCCCGCCGTGGGCGTCGCCGAGCGACATCGTCATCGTGCCGAGGTGCAGGTTGCCCTCGGCCATCAGGCCGCGGTCGCCCTGCTGCTCGGCGAGCGCGAGCAGCTGCCGGGCGATCACGATCCCCTCCTCGGACTCGCCCCGGTACAGGTGCAGCGAGACGAGGCTCCGCAGCACCGGGATGCGCTCGGGGATCCCGCCCACCTCCTCGGCGAGCTCGAGCGCGCGGCGGTAGGTCGCCTCGACCTCCGCGGTGTAGCCGCGGATCGCCATCAGCGCCCGCGCGAGGCTCGTCCGGACGGTGATCTCCTCGACCGCGCGCTCGGGTGAGGACGGCGTCCGGCCGAGGACGTCGAGCAGACCGTTCGTGAGCTCGGCGGCGCCGTGGTACCACCCGCGCGCGTCGTGGAGCGCCCACAGCGCATCGAGCAGCATGTCGAGCCGCTCCAGGTCGCCGGCCGCGATCCAGTACCGCCACGCGACCAGGAGGTTGTCGAGCTCGACCTCGACGAGCTCGAGGGCGGCCCCTCGGCCGGGACCGTGGACGCGATCGCGATACGACGACGCGAACGTCGCGGCGTGCTCGGCGTGCGCGCGCTCGATCGTGTCGCCGAGCGGATCCTCGCTCAGACGCTCGCGCGCGTACTCGCGGATGATCCCCAGCATCGTGAGCCGGCGGCCGCGCTCGGTCGCGACCGTCCGGACGAGGCTCTTCGCGATGAGTGAGTCGAGCGTCTCGAGCACGTCCGCATCGACGCCGGCCTCGATCGCCACCGCCTCGACGGCGTCGGGATGCGCGCTCGAGAAGACCGACAGGAGACGGAAGATCGCCTGCTCCTGCGGTTCGAGCAGCTCGTAGCTCCAGGCGATCGTGCTGCGGATCGTGCGCTGGCGCTCGGGGAGGTCGCGCGCGCCGCGCCCGAGTGCGTCGACGCGGTCGCGGAGACGGTCACGGAGCTCGGAAGGCGAGAATAGGTTGAGCCGCGCGGCCGCGAGCTCGATCCCGAGCGGAAGACCGTCCAGTCGAGCGCAGATGCTCCCGATCGCGGCGAGATCCTCCTCGCCGGGGTCGAACGAGGGCTGCTGCTCGCGCGCGCGCTCGAGGAACAGCCGGACCGCATCCGAGCCGAGCAGCTCCTCCGGCGACGCCGTCGCGCTCGGCAACGCGAGCGGCGGGATCGGCACGAGCCGCTCGTCGCGGACACGGAGCGCTTCGCGGCTCGTCACGAGGACGTGGACCGACGGGCACCGCTGCACGAGGTGGACGATGCCCTCCGTCATGTCCATCACCTGCTCGAGGTTGTCGAGCAGGAGCAGCACCCGTTTCGGCTGGAGCGTACGCTCGAGCTGCTCGAGCGCGGGCTCGTCCGTGCGCGCCTCGCCGACCGCGCGGACGACCGCCTCGAACGCCGAGCCGGCGTCGCGCACCGGCGAGAGGTCGACGAAGAACACGCCGTCCGTGAGCCGCGACGAGAGCTCTGCGGCCGCGTGGAGCGCGAGCCGTGTCTTCCCGATGCCGCCCGGACCGATCAGCGTGACGAGCCGCGCGCCCTCGTCGAAGGCCTCGCGGATCCGTGCCAGCTCTTCGTCGCGACCGAGGAACACCGACGTCTGCGTCGGCAGGTTGTTCGGACGACTCGTCAGCGTCGCGAGCGGTGGGAACTCGGTGGCGAGCCCGGGCGCCTCGACCTGGTGGATCCGCTCGGCCTCGAGCAGGTCCTTGAGCCGGTGACTGCCGAGATCGCGGAACGAGATGCCGTCCGGTGAGACGAGCGCGCGCGTGCTCTCCGAGACGAGGATCTGCCCACCGTGTCCCGCGGCCGCGATCCTCGCCGCGCGGTGCACGTCGACGCCGACGTACGACCCGGCGCCGAGGATGCCCTCGCCGGTGTGCAGACCCATCCGGGCACGGACGCGCGAATCCTCGGGCCATGCCTCCGTCTCGAGCGCCCGCTGGCCTTCCACCGCGGCGGCGAGCGCCTCGGGGGCCGAGGGGAACACGACGAAGAACGAATCGCCCTCGGTCAGGACCTCGACGCCGCCGTGACGCGCCCACGCGTCCCGAAGGAGCGCTTGATGGCGCTCGAGCAGGCGGTAGTAGCCATCGCCGAGCCGCTGGACGAGGCGGGTGCTCCCCTCGATGTCGGTGAACAGGAACGTGATCGTGCCTGTCGGTAGCTCGCGGCGGGACTCCAGGAGGGCTCCTTGGTACGAGGTGCCAGGAGGTTCGACCGCGTGAGGGGCATCCGTCAACGCCCGCGCGGGTTGGTGTCGCTGTTCGAGCCCGGAGCGCCCGTCGCGGTCAGCCGACCGCGCGTCCGATCGCGAAGCCGATCACGATGCCGATCACGAGCGCCGCGCCGACCCAGGCGACCACGGACCTCGCCGAGACCGAGAAGAAGAACGGCATCCGTCATCCGTACCCATCGTCATCGAGGTCGATCCGGGTGACGGACGACACCTCCGAAACGTAGCCGCGCACACGCATCCCGCGACCCGTTCCGCGTGAAGGTGACGACGTCGGACGAGGAGGAGGTGCGGGGATGAGCGCACAGGTGCAGGTTCAGACGATCGGCCGGTCGTTCAAGGCCGGCACGGTGGTCGTGGTGCTGCTGGCCCTGGCGATCGGCGCGGGTGCGACCGTCGCGATCGACGCGATCGTCACCGGCTCCGGCCGGGTGGAGACGGCGACCCCCACGACGCTGTGGGACAGCGGCAAGCTCGAGGCGATCGGGGGCCGTCAGCTCGCCGAGACCGTCACGTTCCCGGTGACGTGGGACGCGCAGATGCTCGACGCGATCGAAGGCCGTCAGCTGGCGGAGACGGTCCGTCTCCCGGTCCTGTGGGACACAGGCAAGATCGAGGCGATGCACGGTCGTCAGCAGGCCGAGATGCCGGAGCCCGTCGTGTACGACAGCTGGATGGGCGAGGCGTTCTCGGGGACCTCGGCGCAGCAGCGCTAGCTCGGGGCCTACCCGAAGGGGCCCGGCGACCGGTCACGGCGCCGGGCTCCTCCATGTCATGAGGCGGCCGCCCGTACGCGAGGGTCGGGGAACCGTCGTAGGCTCCGTCGGACCGTGCGCTACTTCGACGGAGACCTCTTCGCGTTCCTTCGCGAGCTCAAGGCGAACAACGACCGTGGGTGGTTCACCACCAACAAGGCCCGATACGAGTCATCGGTGAAGGCTCCGGTCCTCACGTTCGTCGCGGACGCCGGACCGCATCTGCGCACGTTGAGCGCGAACCTCGTCGCGGATCCCAAGCCGGTGGGGGGCTCGATGTTCCGGATCCACCGAGACGTCCGCTTCTCGAAGGACAGATCGCCGTACAAGACGCACGTCGGCGTCCACTTCCCGCTCGGCCCAGGCGCGCATGGACCCGGCTACTACCTCCACCTGGAGCCGAACCAGAGCTTCGTCGCGGCGGGGATCTGGATGCCCGAGCCGACGCAGCTCCAGGCGATCCGCGCCGCGATCGCGGCGCGACCCGCGGACTGGCGCACCGCGAGCGCGGACCTCGACGACCCGGGCGAGCACACGCTCAAGCGGCCGCCGCGAGGCTTGGACGCGGATCACCCGATGATCGAGGACATCAAGCGCAAGAGCTTCACGGCGTCGCTCCGGCTCTCCGACAGACAATTGACGTCGGACGACACGATGCGGACGTTCACGAAGACGTGTCGGGAGCTCGCGCCGCTGATGAGGTTCCTCGCGCGTGCGACCGGCACGACGTGGTAACTGGCCAGATGTCGCCTCGCTCATGGCTCCCGGCGCTCGAGGATGGCTTTGAGGCGGGCCAGGTCCGCGCGGTTCGCGCGCCGCACGCCGGCGGCGACCACGCTCGAGAGCATCCGCAGGGCGCCCTCCGGCTCACCGCGGTTGCGCAACGCCATGTGGGTCCCGCCGGCTGCGCCGTCGGACCACGTGTACGTGGTCTCCATCGGGAACGGACCGTTCGCCATCGACATCACGAGCCGCTCCGAGGGCTCGTGCTCGAGGACCTCGTAGGTGTACTCGAGCGTCCGGCCGAGGAACCGCGCCCGGAACCGCATCTTCGAGCCGACCGCGAGCGGTGGCGTGGTCTCCCACGCCACCGCTTCGATGTTGCGGTACCAGGTGGTCGCGTTGTCCGGATCGGCCGAGTATGCGGCGACGTCGGCGCGCGCCCGCGCGATCTCGATCTCGGTGACGACGTCGACGGTCACGGGTGGCTCAGGCGTCGTATGGCTTGAGCTGCGCGAGGACCTGCTCGCGCGTGACGTCCATCCCATGCTTGGCCTTGCCGTGCGCCTGGACGACCGGCACGAGGTCGTCCTCGGTGCCGCGGGCGTAGAACCCGCACTCGCACTGCACTTCCTTGATCATCGAGCGTCCCCCTCTGGCTCCCTCGATCGCGGCGGATACTACGGACGCACGGTTGGCCGAACGTTGGAGGAGCGTTGGCGCTGCGCGTGTACCTCGCTGGCAACGTCGCGATCGAGGATGGCGACGTCCTCGTCCCCGAGCGCGCCCTCCCCGGCCGGCAGGGGCGGCTCACGCTCGCGGTCCTCGCCTGGGAGCGGCAGCGCTCGATCTCGCTCGAGGAACTCGCCGACGTCGTTTGGGACGGCGAGCCACCGAACGCATGGGACACCGCGATCCGAGTCCTCGTAAGCAAGGTGCGCCGGACGCTCGGTGAGGCGGCCACGATCCAGCACGCGTTCGGCTGCTACCAGCTCCGTCTGCCGCCCGACTCGTGGGTCGACGTCGAGGCCGCCGACGCGGCCGTCCACGAGGCCGAGCTGGCGTGGCGCGGCGGCGATCGGGCGAGCGCGCTGGGCGCCGCCTTGGTCGCGAACGCGATCGCCCGACGGCCGTTCCTCGCGGGCGACGCCGGAGGGTGGGTCGAGCGTCGGCGCG
>DASPIF010000198.1:0-8356 GCA_035629255.1 Actinomycetota bacterium
CGAGGTGGGTCATCGGCTACGATGACCGCTTCCCCGAACCCCCCGAGAGAGGCCGTCCATGCGCATCCTGATCCTCGGCGGCGACGGGTACCTCGGATGGGCGACGTCGATGCATCTCGCGCGTCGCGGTCACGAGGTGCACGCCGTCGACAACTACCTGCGACGCCGAGCGCACGCGGAGGCCGGCACGGACTCGCTGACGCCGATCGGCGATTCGCTCCCGGCGCGGGCCCACGCCTTCCGCGAGGTGACGGGGCTCGAGATCGGCGTGACCGAGGGCGACCTCACCGAGTGGCCGGTCGTCGAGCGGCTGTTCCGCGACATCCGGCCCGAGGCGATCGTGCACTACGGCGAGATGCCGAGCGCGCCCTACTCGATGATCGACCGCGAACACGCGGTCTTCACGCAGCACAACAACGTCGAGAACACGCTGAACGTGCTGTTTGCGATGCTCGAGATCACGCCCGACGCGCACCTCGTGAAGCTCGGCACGATGGGCGAGTACGGGACGCCGAACATCGACATCGAGGAGGGCTACCTCGAGATCGACCACAACGGCCGGCGGGACACGCTCCCGTTCCCCAAGCTGCCCGGTTCGATGTACCACCTGTCGAAGGTGCACGACTCGCACAACATCCACTTCGCGTGCCGGATCTGGGGACTGCGCGCGACCGATCTCAACCAGGGCGTCGTCTACGGGATCGAGACCGACGAGACGAAGCTCGACGACCGGCTGCTGACGCGGTTCGACTACGACGAGGTCTTCGGCACCGCGCTCAACCGGTTCTGCCTCCAGGCGGTGATCGGGCAGCCGCTGACGGTGTACGGGCGCGGTGGGCAGACGAGGGGGTACCTCAACATCGTCGACACGATGCAGTGCGTGGAGCTCGCGATCGCGAACCCGGCCGACGCGGGCGAGTTCCGCGTATTCAACCAGTTCACCGAACAGTTCTCGATCATGGACCTCGCCGAGCACGTGCAGAAGGCCGGAGCCGAGGTCGGCATGGACGTACAGGTGGACCACATCGAGAATCCGCGCGTCGAACTGGAGGATCACTACTACAACGCCACGCACACGAAGCTGCTCGACCTCGGTCTGCGACCGCACCTGTTGGACGAGACGCTGATCGGATCGATGTTCGGTGTGATCGAGCGATACCGCGACCGCGTGATCCGCGACCACATCATGCCGTCGACACGGTGGCGCCCCGAGCGACCCCCGGTCTGACGGAGTCCCGTTCGCCGTCGGTCGGCCTTCGAGGTACGGTGCGCTCCGCACGACCGGCCGGCCGCACCGGCCCAGACACGGGAGGGTCCATGAAGCTACGGACGCCGGCGACGCTGCTCGCCCTGATCCTCGCGACGCTCGCGCTCTCCGCGCTCCCGGCATCCGCCGGACCGACGACGATCGACGTGTTCCCCGGGGAGTCGATCCAGGAAGCCGTGAACGGGGCGAGCCCCGGGGACACGATCGTGGTCCACGAGGGCGTCTACGAGGGATCCGTCGCGATCCGGCAAAGCGGGATCACGCTGGTCGGCGAGACGGGGACGGTCCTGATGCCGGGCGGGACCGGCCGCGCATGCAACCGAGGGATCTACGGGATCTGCGTCGGGAGCCGGACGGGCGACGTCGTCGCCGACGTCACGATCAGCGGGTTCCGCGTGCAGGACTTCCCGGTGTTCGGCATCGTGGGCTTCGGCACGCGCAACCTCACCATCGCGAGCAACACGCTGGTCGACGACGGCGAGTACGGGGTCGCGGCGTTCGGCAGCGTCGGCACGAACATCGTCGAGAACGTGGCCACCGGGAACTTCATCGGCGCGTACATCGGCGACTCACCACGCGCGCGCGCGACCGTGGCGAACAACACCCTCACGGACAACGGCATGGGGCTGTTCATCCGCGCCGCGTCGCTCGGCGCGGTCCGGGACAACGTGATCTCGCAGAACTGCGTCGGGATCCTCGTCCTGCACGATGGCTCGATCACGCCCGAGAGGTGGCTGATCGCGTCGAACACGATCAACCGCAACAACCTCGTCTGCGAGGGTCGCGAGCCGCTCGCCGGCACCGGGATCCTGCTCCTCGGTGCGGACGACAACGAGATCGTGAGCAACACGATCGTCGGGAACCGCGCCCGAGGGGGGCTGGCATCCGGCGGGGTCGCGCTCCTGTCCGCCGGCCGGCGGGCGACACCCGACGGCAACCGGGTCATCCAGAACGACCTGGTCCGCAACCGTCCGAACATCCTGACGGACGGGACGGGTCGCAGGAACGTGATCCGGAACAACAACTGCACGGGACCCTGCTAGGTCCCGGGTCGCCGCGTCCGACGGGGGTCGCCGCTCGGCGGCTCCCGTCGAGCGCCTCCGTCCGCGAGGGATCGGGTTGCTATCCTCGCGCGCGCGGAACGGGCCGGGGGTGAGGGCATGCTCGCGCTTCGTGTGATCGGGGCCTTGCTGGCGGCCCTGTTCCTCGTGACCTCGATCGCGCGGTATCAGCGCCGGCAGATCAGCCGCCTCAGCCTGATCATCGGCGGCGCGATCAGCGTCGCCGTGTTCCTCCTCGCGGTCGAGCCGGGGTGGTTCGACCCGCTCTTCGAGACGTTCAACTTCGAGCCCGGCAGTGGTCAGCGCCTCACCGCGGTCCTGCTCGCGGCGGTGGTCGTGCTGTACCTGCTGCTCGCGCGGCTCACGGCGTACGTCGACACGAACGAGCGGTCGATCCGGCTGCTCGTCGAGGCGCTCGGACAGCAGAACTTCGACTGGGAGCGCGCGGCCCACATCCCCGAGGGCAAGCGGATCGTGGTGATCTCGCCGGCGTACAACGAGGTCGAGAACGTCGGTCCCGTGATCCACGCGATGCCGGCGGAGGTCGAAGGTCATCGCGTGATCCCGATCCTCGTGGACGACTGCTCAGACGACGGGACGGCCGACGTCGCCCGCGCGGCGGGCGCACTCGTTTCGACGCTGCCGATCCGCCGTGGCGGCGGTCTCGCGCTGCGGGTGGGGTACGGCATCGCGCTCAAGCTCGGCGCCGACGTGATCGTCTCGATCGACGCCGACGGTCAGCACCAGCCCGAAGAGCTCCCGATCCTCGTGAAGCCGATCCTCGCCGGCGAGGCCGACCACGTGAACGGCTCGCGGATGCTCGGCGATTACGAGCGCGGACCGATGATCCGCCAGGCCGGGGTTCACTTCTTCTCGTGGATCGTCACGCTCCTGACGGGCCAGCGCGTCACCGACATCTCGAGCGGCTACCGCGCGACGAGCGCCGAGACCCTCCGCAAGCTGATCCTCACGCAGGATCAGTTCTGGACCTCCGAGGTGACGATCGAGGCCCTGCGCCAACGCGCGCGCATCGTCGAGGTGCCCGTCACCTTCCTGACGCGACGCGGTGGGGAGTCGAAGAAGCCGAAGTCGCTCCGGTACGCCTGGAACTTCAGCAAGGCGATCACGAAGACCTGGCTGCGCTAGCGCGGCGTCGTCGCCGCCGCGACCGCGATCTCGCCGGCCAGGCGCGCGTTCGCCTCCAGCAGGGCGAGGTTCGCCTCGAGGCTCGCGCCGCCGGTGCGCTCGGCGAGGCAGCCGAGCAGGAACGGCGTGACCGCCTTCCCGCGGATCCGCTCGCGCTCGGCGTCGGCCTCGCACGCACGGACCGCCTCGGCCACCTCGCCCGCGTCCATCGCGTGATCGCTCGGGATCGGGTTGCACAGGACGACTGCCGACGCCGTCTCGAGCCGCCACAGCGCGTGGACGAGACGCGCCGCCGTCGCCGGGTCCTCGACCCGCTGATCCAGCTCGACCTCGGACGTCTCCGCGAGGAAGAACGGGAGTCGCTCGCAGCGGTAGCCGACGACCGCGACGCCGAGCTCCTCGAGCCGCTCCGCCGTGGCGACCGCGTCGACGATCGACTTCGGTCCCGAGCAGACGAGCAGGATCCGCGTGCGCCCGAGCTCGGCCAGGTCGGCGGAGACGTCGCCGGTGCCGGGATGCACGCCGCCGATACCCCCGGTGGCGGCGACGGGGATCCCGGCCCGCTCGGCCGCCCAGATCGTCGTCGAGACCGTGGTCCCTCCGAGACCGCCGGCCGCGAGCGCGTACGGGAGGTCGCGGCGCGCCACCTTCGCCGCCCGCCCCGGCTCGGCGAAGGCCTCGAGCGTCCCGGCGTCGAGGCCGACGCGGACCTCGCCGTCGACGATCCCGACCCAGGCCGGAACCGCTCCCGATGCGCGGACCGCGGCGTCCATCCGGTCGACGCACTCGAGATTGCGGGGCGAGGGCAGCCCCTGGGCGATCACGCTCGTCTCGAGCGCGACGACGGCGGCGTCGCCCCCGAGCGTCTGCCGCACCTCCTCGGCCAGGACGAGGGTCACGGCCCGCGGCGCTCCGGCCAGGTCTCGTAGCTCGCGGCGACCATCGCGCCCGCGCGACACGCGGCGTGCAGTGCGTCGCCGGGCGACCGTCCTCTCGCGAGGTTCGCAAGGAGCACGCCGTCGAACGCATCGCCCGCACCCGTCGGGTCGAGCTCGGTGATGCGCTCGCTCCCGGCGCGGATCACGAGCCCTTCCCACGACATCACCGCGCCGTCCTCGCCCTGCTTGACGCAGACCACCCGGAACCGATCCGACAGCGCGTCCGCCGCGCGCTCGCCGCGGCGCCCCGTGAGCGCCTCGGCCTCGCGATCGTTCAGCAGGAGCGTGTTGGCGTTCGCCGTCACCTCGAAGAACCGGTCGACGCCGAAGTCCCGGATCATCGGCCAGGACGCGCCGTCGACGGCCACGAACCGCGCAGCGGCTCGCGCGAGCGCGGTCGCAGCGGCTTCGAACGTCTGCTCGAACAGCAGCGTGTAGCCGGAGACGAGGACCGCCGCCGCTTCGATCCGCGTCGGGAGGTCCCCGGGCGACAGCCGGCCGTTCGCGCCGCGATCGGCCACCATCGACCGCTCCCCCGGCTCGTGCACGATCAGCATCGTCCCCGTGTCCTGCTCCGGGTCGAGGGCGAGCGCGGGTTCGACGCCGCGGTCGATCAGCTCCTCGCGCACGAGCGCACCCGCCAGGTCGGCACCGACGCGTCCGATCACGCGCGCGCTCGCCCCCGCGGTCGCCGCCCAGACGGCCGCGTTCGAGGCGCTCCCGCCGGGACGGACGAGGACACGACCGTGGACGTCGCCGCCCTCCTCGAGCGCTTCGGCCTCGACGCGGACGTCGACCATGACGTCGCCGACGGTCACCACGTCCACGGCGCGAACCCTACCGGGTACCGTCACGGCCCAGATGACCGAACGAGCGCGCGTACGGGTGGTGATCCGCGGCCTCCGCGCGGACGACGAGGCGGAGTACCTCGAGCGGATCCGCGCGAGCCGCCGGCTGCACCGCCCGTGGGCGTACCTCGCGGACTCGCCCGACGCCTTCCGCGAGCTGCTCGTGCGGGCCGCGGCGCCGAGCGAGCGGATCTACGTGATCTGCCGGAGCGAGGACGGCGCGATGGCCGGGATCGCGAGCCTCAGCCAGATCTTCCTGGGGAACTTCCGCAGCGCCTACCTCGGCTACTCGGGGTTCGCGCCGTACGACGGTCAGGGATACATGACCGAGGGACTCCGGCTGGTGCTCAAGGAGGCGTTCGGGCCGCTCGAGCTGCATCGGGTCGAGGCCAACATCCAACCCGAGAACGAGCGCTCGGTCGCGCTCGCGGAGCGCGTCGGGTTCCGGAAGGAGGGGTTCTCCCCGAGGTACCTCAAGATCGGTGGCCGCTGGCGCGACCACGTGCGGTACGCGATCCTGGCGGAGGAGTTCCTCGAGCGCGAGTCGGGACGCCGCGCGCGGCGCGACGGCTGACCCACCCCCATCGAGGCGAGGCCGTGCACCGGATCAGCTCGAGGTCGCGATCCCCGCGGCCTCCTCGGCCCAGCGTCCGAACGCACCCCAGAACGGGTCGAGCCCCGGATGCTCGAACGCGCGCGTGCCCGCGTCGGTGACCAGCGTCGTGCCGGCGGCTTCCTCCACGACCTCACCGACGACCGCGGCCTCGATCCCGCTTCCGGCGAGCGAGGCGACGAACGCGTCGGCGCGGCCCGCGACCACCGTCGCGATCAGCGTCCCCTCCGAGATCGACGTGTACGGATCCATCCCCGTGTGGTCGCACACGGCGCGGACCTCCGGTCGCACCGGGATCGCGTCGAGCTCGATCCGCATCCCGACGCCGGACGCCCGCGCGACCTCGGCGAGGCCGCCGAGGACGCCCCCCTCGGTCGCATCGTGCATCGAGGTGACGCCGGCATCCCGCAGCCCGAACGACCTCGCGATCGTCGCTTCCGGGACGACCGTCATGCTCTCGAACAGCGCGTCGGCGGCGCGCACGGTCTCCTCACCCAGCGCCGCCGTGAGACGGTCCGGGAAGGTTGCGGCGAACAGCGCCGTCGCCTCGATCGCGGCCCCCTTGCTCACGACGACGCGGTGGCCGGGGCGCGCCATCTCGGGCGTCACGTAGGCGTCCTCGGGACCGGAGGCCAGGCAGACCGCGCCGCCGACCATCGGCCACGCGCATCCGTCGTAGCGCCCGGTGTGGCCCGTCACGATCGCGACGCCGAGCTCCTCGCACGTGCGCGAGAACGCCGTCCACATCGTCGCGAGGTCCTCGTCGGTGATCTCGGGAGGCAGGTTCAGGTCGACGGCCATCCAGCGGAGCGGGAGCCCGCTCGTCGCGGCGTCGGACGCGAGGATGTGGACGGCGAACCACGCCGCGCGGTCCCACCCGTACGCCGGCACGATGAACACGGGGTCCGCCGTCAGCGCCATCGCGACGCCGTCGGCGACGCGGACGACGCCGACGTCGACGCCGTGGCGCGGACCGACCAGCACGTCGTCGTCGCGCGCGCCGAGCCGGCGCAGGATCACCTGCTCGAACAGCTGCGCGGTCGCCTTCCCGGTGCGTTGCTCGCTCACGCGTCCGTCTCCCCGTCGAGGGCCGCCGCGAGCCGGCGCGTGGCCGCCACCGGATCGGGGGCGGCCCCGACCGCCGAGACGACGGCGACACCGCTCGCGCCGGCCTCGAGGACCTCGCGCGCGTTCCGAGCGTCGATCCCTCCGATCGCGACGACGGGCAGGTCGACGGCATCCACGACGGCCCGGAGCCCGTGCAAGCCTCGGGGGTGAGCCTCCGGCTTCGTCGGCGTCGCCCACACCGTGAGGCCGACGTAGTCGGCTCCGACATCGACCGCTGCGAGCGCGTCGCCGGGCGTCTCGACGCTCACGCCGAGGATCGCGTCGTCGCCCAGGACGAGACGGGCGCGCCCGGGCTCGTCGTCGCGCCCCACATGCGCCCCCGCGCCGACCGCCGCCGCCACGTCGGTGCGGTCGTTCACCACGAACAGCACGCCCATCTCGTCGCACCGCTCGCCGATCGCGCGGGCGACGTCGTGGATCGCGTCGTCGTCGAGCTCGGGCGCCCGAAGCTGGACCGCCGTCGCCCCCCCGTCGATCGCGGCGAACGCGACGTCGCGGTGCGTGCGGCCGGGGACGCCGTTCGCCGACGTCACGACGTACACCCGCAGCGAGCGTGGATCGAGCGCCATCAGCTCCCTCCGCCGGCATGACCCGGTTCAGGTTCGACGGGTCGCGGGCTCATCCCGCCTCTCAGCCCGGTCGCGGGCTCCCCGATGATGCGGAGGCAGGATACCGCGGGTCACGCGCAGGCTCGCCAGAGCCCTCGGTCGCGCTCGCGAGCATCGCGCTGCGCCGCCGCGAACCGTTCGACGTACCGCACGTTCGGCGGGAACGTGGTGACGAGCGCGTATCCCCGCCGGACCAGCGTCTCGTTGAAGAGCTCGTCGCCGATCCACACGTACGCAAGGGTGCGGCCGAAGCGGTCCTCGCGCTCGACGTCGAACTCGAGCCGCACGCGACCGCCCTCGAGACGGTCGGTCGTGTAGTCAGCAGCCTCGGGACCGAAGCACTCGAGCGGCTGCCCGGGCGCGACCGATTCGGGGGTGTCGATGCCGATGAACCGGATCGTCACGTCGCGGCCGTCGAGCTCGACGTGCGCCGTGTCGCCGTCGACCACGCGGGTGACCAGCGTCCCCGGTCGCGCGCCGCGAGGCGCCGTCGGCTCCGAGCACCCGGCGCCCGCGAGGGCGAGCGCGGCGACGGCGGCGGCGAGGATCCGGCGGGCGACGCGCCTCACGGGACGGCGGCGGCGTGCCGGCGCGCGACCGCCCGTTCCCGGCGCACCTTCTTCCAGTCGCTCGAACGCACCGAGAAGAGCACGTCCGTGACGATCTGCAGGACCCCGAGCGCGGCGAGCGCCGCCGCGGACCACCACGGGGCCTCGGTGGCGGGCCAGAACGCGAGGGCGACGAACG
>DASPIF010000199.1:0-2657 GCA_035629255.1 Actinomycetota bacterium
ACATCGAGACGGCGCTCGCCGCCTGGCGGAAGGTCGGCGGCGACGCGTCGCGAGGAGGCGGTGCCGGGTGAAGCTGTTCGGACCGAAGGTCCCCGACGAGGTCGCCAAGCGCGTCCCGCCGGGGCAGCGGCTCGTCAAGACGTGGCCGGTCCTGCACTACGGCCCGATCCCGAGCTTCGACCCCGCGTCGTGGGACCTCGAGATCACGGGGCTCGTCGACCACCCGTACCGCCTCACGTACGACGAGTTGAAGGCGCTGGGGCCGGTCGACGTCAGGGCGGACATGCACTGCGTGACCGGCTGGTCGACGCTCGACAACACCTGGACCGGCGTGCCGTTCCGTCTGCTCGCCGAGAAGGCGGGCGTCCAGCCCGAGGCGAAGTGGGTGATCGCCCACTGCGACCACGGGTACACGTCGGACCTGTCGCTCGAGGCCATGATGGACGACGACGTGCTGGTGGCCTGGGCGCACGGCGGGCAGGACCTGACGCCGGAGCACGGGTTCCCGCTGCGGCTCGTCGTGCCGCAGCGGTACGCGTGGAAGAGCGCGAAGTGGCTGCGCGGCCTCGAGTTCTCGAAGAGCAACAAGCGCGGCTTCTGGGAGGTCCGCGGCTACCACGTCCACGCGGACCCGTGGCGCGAGGAGCGCTACTCGTACCAGGAAGGACCGCGCGCCGAGCTGGAGCCGTAGCCGCGGGTTCGACGGCGGCGGTCCCACGGATGCATCGCGCACCCGGGGTCCGGAGGGGGATGCGTCGATGCGTCGTGTGATCGTCTCGTCCGTCGTCGTGGGACTCGTCGGCGTGGCGTGAGCGGACCCGCCGACGGGAGCTCCGCCCCGGCAACAGCCCGACGCCCCGGTCATCGCCGCGGTCGGCGACGTCGCGTGCAACTCGTTGCCGAGCGAGCACTCGAGGCGCTGCCGATACGACGCCGTCGCCGACGCGATCCGCTCGATCGGTCCCGATGCGTACCTCGCGCTCGGGGACCTGCAGTAGCTGCACGGCTCGCTCGAGGACTCCCGGACGTACTACGACTCGGAGTTCGGCGACCTGATGCGCATCACGAAGCCGGTCCCGGGCAACCAGGAGACCTACACGCTCTACACGCAGGGGTACGACGACTACTTCGGCAAGGGCGCCCACGGGCCGGGCGGGTTCTACTCGTTCGATCTCGGCTCATGGCACCTGATCGCGCTGAACTCCCAGATCTGCAAGGACTCGACGTGGAACCCGGATCTGGGGCAGCAGACGCCGATCACGAAGAACCGCGCGATCCCCGAAGGGTGCGGCCGCCCGGCAGCGCGATGTAGGAGTGGGCGAAGAAGGACCTCGCGTTGCACCCGGCGGCGTGCACGCTCGCGTTCATGCACCATCCACTGTTCGGCGACGAGTCCTGGCCGAACGGCGTCTTCCTCTATCAGCTCCAGCCGCTCTGGCAGCTCCTGGACGACGCCGGCGTGGACGTCGTCCTGAACGGTCACGTCCACAACTACGAGCGATACGCGCCGCAGGACGCGTACGGTCGGCCGGACCCGGAGGCATGGTGCAGCTCACCGTCGGGACCGGGGGCTCGGCGTACGGGGACGAGCCGGACCCGGCATGGTCGCCGAACCTCGAGGCGTCCCAGCACACGTCGTTCGGGGTGCTGCGGATGGAGCCCCTCGACGGCGGCTACGGCTTCGCGTTCGTCACGGCAGAGGGCGAGGAGCCGTACACCGACGAGGGACACGGCGACTGCGCCTGACCGCGATCAGGACGCGAGAACGCGGATCCGGTCGAGCTCGGCGCGGCGCGTCTCGCCGGACGCCGGCGTCTCGACGAGGACGCTGAGCGGCTCCACCTCGGGCCGGGTGAGGAGAGCCCGGAACCCGGCCTCACCGATCAGGCCCTCGCCGACCACCTCGTGACGATCGCGCTTGGATCCGCGCTCGTTCTTCGCGTCGTTCAGGTGGATCAGCGCGAGACGTCGGTGCAGGCCGGTCTCACGCAGCTCGTCGAAGAGCGCCTCGACGCCCGACGGCTCGTCGAGCGCGTACCCGGTCGCGAACAGGTGGCAGGTGTCGAGCACGAGGCCGAGGCGGTCGTCGTCGACATGGTCGAACAGCTCCTTCGCCTCGGACAGCCACGAAGCTACGGCGCCGGCGGTGTTCGCCATCAGCTCCACGAGCAGCCTGGTGCTCTCGGGCGTCTCGAGCAGCGTGGCCTGGAGGACGGTGGCCGCGCGGTCGAGCGCCTCGCGTCGTTCGGCGGGCCCGCCGGCACCGGCGTGGACCACGAAGCCGGCGGCGCCGATCACGCCGCACGCGTGGACCGAGGCGCGGCACAGGTCGATCGACTTGCGGAGGAACTCCGCGTTCGGCGAGGCGATGTTGACGAGGTACGGCGCGTGGACGAACAGCGGACCGACACCACCCTCGCGCCATGCCGCCCCGAACGTCTCCGCGGTCTCGAGCCGGGGACCCGACCACGCGCGCGGGTTCGAGATGAACAGCTGCGCGGCCTCGGCGCCGACGTCCTTCGCGGTCTCGACCGCGGTGCGGAGGCCTCCTGGTGTGCGGAGGTGCGCCCCGATCCTCACGCCACGTAGATCGTGATCGTCGTCCCCACCCGGACGACGTTCCCCCCGATGGGCAGCTGCGATGCCACGGTCAGGTC
>DASPIF010000200.1:0-2925 GCA_035629255.1 Actinomycetota bacterium
ACAAGTGCGGGTGCGACAGCGTCCCGGCGACGCTCGTCGAGCGGATCCGCTCGGTCACGGTTCAGGTCGTCCGCGACGACGGTCGTCCCGCGACCTGAGGCCCGATCCGTCCTGCGCCCCCGGATACACTCCGGCCCTGCCGCCAGACGCGCAGGAGGCACCGGTGGAACGAGTGGCGCACGACGAGGTGATCCCGCAGTTGGCCGAGCACCTCGCGTCGATCTTCGGGTCCAGCCCCGACGGCGTGTACGTCTGGCTCGACGAGGAGCATTGGACGTGCAACGAGCGACTCGCTTCGATGCTCGGGTCGACCGTCGCCGCGCTCGAGAACACGCCGGGGTTCCTCCAGCGGTTCGTCCACGCCGAGGACCAGGGGATGTTCTCGTGGAACTACTGGAACCGCGTCCAGGCCGGGGCCTTCCCGGCGACGTTCCGGTTCCGCGCCGTGCGCGTCGACGGCGCGACGTTCGGCGCCGAGACGGACATGATCCCGATGTCGTTCGGCGGCCACACGGTCGCGTACCACTTCGTGCGCGAGGTGGCGGGCGGGCGCGATGGATGAGCTGGGGACGATGCTCGGGGTCTGGGCGCATCCCGACGACGAGGCGTACCTGTCCGCGGGTCTGATGGCGCGCGCGGTGCGCAACGGCTCTCGGGTGGCCTGTATCACCGCGACGCGCGGTGAGGGCGGCTCGATGGACGAGGAGCGGTGGCCGTCCGATCGCATGGGCGAGATCCGCACGCGCGAGCTCGAGCGGTGCCTCGAGATCCTGGGGGTCACCGAGCATCACTGGCTCGACCTGCCGGACATCGACATGCAGACCGCGCTGCCCGAGGGCGGGTACGAGCGCGTGCGGGACCTCGTCGAGGACGTCCGCCCCGACACGATCCTCACGTTCGGACCCGATGGGATGACGGGTCACGAGGCCCACCGCTCGGTGTCGCAGTGGGCGACGGAGGCGCTGCACGAGGTCGGACGTCCGGGAGCGCGCGTGCTCTACGCATGCGTGACGCCGGAGTGGGCGGCCGAGTACCTCCCGGTGTGGGAGCCCTTCGACACCTTCCTTCCCGGCACGCCCGTCCCGGTGCCGCGCGACGACCTCGTGATCGACCTCGAGCTCCCCGAGGACCTGCTCGCGCTCAAGGTCGAGGCGATCAAGGCCCACGTGAGCCAGGTCGGCGCGATCGTCGAGGCCGTCGGCGACGAGGTCTGGTGGCGGCAGATGTCGTGGGAGGGCTTCCGGCTGGGCGCGGTCCGCGAGATGGCGGACGTGCCGTGACGGAGCGACCGGCCCCGTTCCGCGATCTCGCGTGGACGCCCGATCGCGCGCGCGCGTTCACCGACCGCGTCGTGGACGTCTACGAGGAGCTCCTGACCCGCCTCCCGGACCTCCCCGTGACACGCGGCGAGCCGTCCCACGTGGTCCGCGATGCGGTCGCGATCGACGTGCCCGAAGACCCGATGGACGAGGACGAGCTCCTCGCGCACGTCCGCGAGGTCGTCTTCGACCACGCCTTCTATCCGGGACACCCGAGGTTCATGGCGTACGTGTCCGGCGCCGGCACCGTTCCGGGTGCGGCCGCGGACCTGCTCGCCGCCGGCGTGAACATGAACGTCGGGGGGTGGATGCTCTCGCCGGCCGCGACCGAGATCGAGCTGCACCTCACGCGCACGTTCGCCCGGTGGTTCGGGATGCCGGAGGGGGCCGGGGGGATCATCGTGTCCGGCGGCGCGATGGCGAACTTCGTCGCGCTGAAGGCAGCCCGCGACCGGAAGGCGGGGTGGGACGTCCGCGCCGAAGGGATCTCGGCGGGTCCGCCGCTCGCGATGTACCTGTCGGAGGAGACGCACGTCGTCAGCGTCCGCGCCGCCGACATGCTGGGGCTCGGATCCCGTGCCGTCCGCACGATCGCGGTGCGCGACGACTACCGGATCGACGTCGACGCCCTGGCGGCCGAGATCGCGCGCGACCGCGACGCCGGCGTCCGGCCGTTCGCCGTCGTCGCGTCGGCGGGGACGGTTGCGACGGGCGCGATCGATCCACTCGACGAGATGGCCGATCTGTGCGAGCGCGAAGGCATCTGGTTCCACGTCGATGCCGCGTACGGCGGTCCCGCGGCCTTCACCGACGACCTACGGCCCTCGTTCGCCGGGATCGAGCGCGCGGACTCGATCGCGTTCGATCCCCATAAGTGGCTGTACACGCCGCTGACGGGTGGATGCGTCCTCGTGCGTGATCTCGAGCTCCTGCCCGAGTCCTTCTCGTACACGGCCTCCTACACCGTGCAGGAGAAGGAGCGAACCGGCAGGGGGATCGACGGGTCGCAGACGGGACCGCAGTTCTCGCGAGGGTTCTGGGCGTTCAAGGTGTGGCTCTCGCTCCTCGCGCACGGCCGCCGCGCGTACGCCACGCGGATCTCGCACGACGGGGCGCTCGCGCGGTACCTCGGGGCTCGCGCCGAGGAACGTCCGGACTTCGAGCTCGCATGTCCCGTCGGCCTGTCGATCACGTGCTTCCGGTACGTCCCGCCGGATCTGCCCGAGGGCCCGGACCGCGAGGGCTACCTCGACCTGCTGAACCAGCGGCTGATGACGGACGCGCAGCAGGACGGCCGCGTCTTCTTCTCGAACGCGATCCTCCGGGGGCGGTTCGTGCTGCGCTCGTGCATCGTCAACTTCCGTACCGAGGCAGAGGATCTGGACGCGGTCCTCGACGTCGCGGCCGAGATCGGGCGTCGCCTCGACGCCGAGCTGCGTCCCGCGTCGCTGCGCTCGGCGGCGGCCGCGTCGTGACCGTCCTCGCGCTCCTCGGGTCGGGAGAGTTCGAGCCGTGGTCGGAGGCGGTCGATCGCGAGGCCCGGTCCCGCTCGCGCAACCCCGACGGCGTCGTCCTGATCCTGCCGACCGCGGCGGCGCACGAGGGC
>DASPIF010000201.1:0-3543 GCA_035629255.1 Actinomycetota bacterium
ATGTTCGAACGACCGTCCGACCTCAGCTGGTCGAGCTCCGCCTTGAGACGCTCGTACGCGTCGAGCGTGAGCGTCGACGTCGGCTGCGTTCCAGCCTTGCGCGGCGGCCGGTTCGAGAGCTCTGCGGGCAGGTCCATGTCACCCGAGCCTACCCAACCCTGAGCGCGCGGATCCGGGGTCGGATCCTCGCCGCTACTCCTGTGAGAGGTACACGTTCTTGACCTCGGTGTAGAGGTTGACGGCGTGCATCCCCATCTCGCGTCCGATGCCGCTCTGCTTGTAGCCGCCGAACGGCGCCTCGGTATGGACGCTGCTCGCGGAATTCACGCTGAGGACGCCGGTGCGGATCGCCTTCGCGACGCGGATCGCGCGGCCGACGTCGCGCGTCCAGATCGAACCCGACAGCCCGTACGGTGAATCGTTCGCCATCCGGACCGCATCGTCCTCGTCGTCGAACGGGAGCACGCACGCCACGGGCCCGAAGATCTCCTCCTGCGCGACGCGCCATCGGTTGTTCACGTCGGCGAGCACCGCGGGACGCAGGTAGAACCCGTCGCCGTCGGGAACCTCGCCGCCGACGACGCGGCGCGCGCCCTCCCGCTCGCCGATCTCGAGGTACTCGAGCGAGGTCGCTCGCTGACCGTCGGAGATCAGCGGACCCATCTCGGTCGACTCCTCCAGCGGCTCGCCGACGACGATCGACGCCGTTCGGTCCGCGAAGCGCTCGAGGAACGCGTCGTAGATCGGGCGCTGCACGAACGTCCGCGATCGGGCGCAGCAATCCTGCCCCGCGTTGTCGAACACGGACCAGACCGACTTGTCCACGCACACGTCGAGGTCCGCGTCCGCGAACACGACGTTCGCGGACTTCCCGCCGAGCTCGAGCGACACGCGCGCGACGTGCTCCGCGGCCGTCTGCATCACCTTGACGCCGACCTCGGTGGAGCCGGTGAACGAGACCTTCGCGACGCGGGGGTCGGCGACGAGCGCGCCCGCCGTCGTCGAGCCCGGCCCCGGCAGCACGCTCAGGGCGCCGTCGGGGAGCCCGGCCTCCGCGAGGACCTCCGCGAGCGCGAGCGCCGTGAGCGGCGTCTGCGACGCCGGCTTGACGATGGCCGTGTTCCCGCACGCGAGGGCGGGCGCGATCTTCCACGAGGCGATCACCGCTGGGAAGTTCCAGGGCGTGATCAGCGCGCAGACACCGACGGGCTCGCGGAGCGTCAGGTCGATGCCCGGCGGAACGATCGGGATCGTCTCGCCGAGGATCTTGTTCGCGGCGCCGCCCCAGTACTCGAAGACGTTCGCGACGATCTCGATCTCGCCGCGCGCGGAAGCGATCGGCTTGCCGCCGTTGCGCGCCTCGAGCCGTGCGAGCTCCTCGAGGCGCTCGCGGATCGCGAAGGATGCCTTCGTGAGGACGCGGCCTCGCTCGCGCGCGCTGGTCCGCGGCCACGGACCGCTCTCGAACGCCTCGATCGCGACCCCCACGGCGCGGTTCGCGTCCTCGGGACCGGCCTCGGCGACCTCCGCCATCGGCCGAGCCGTCGAGGGCTCGGTCACGTCGAACGTCTTGCCGTCGGCGGCGTCGGTCCGCTCGCCGCCGATCATCAGCAACTCGGTGCTCATCGTCGAGGTCTCCTCGGGCCGGACGCCCGGATGATAGGACGCGCCCCCACGCCCACGGGCGTCACGGAGCGCGTCGGTATGCTCCGCGCACGCGGAGGGGAGGGGGATCGATGGGTCGGCTCGAGGGCAAGGTCGCGCTCATCACCGGCGGCGCGAGCGGCATGGGGATGGTCGCGGCGAAGCTGTTCGCCGCGGAGGGAGCCCGGGTCGTGCTGACCGACGTCGCCGACGACGCAGGCGACGCCGTCGCCGCCGAGATCGCCTCCTCCGGCGGCGAGGCCGCCTACGTGCACGCCGACGTCTCGAACGAGGACGACGCGCGCGAGATGGTCGCGACCGCCGTCGAACGCTTCGGCGGCCTGCACGTCCTGTACAACAACGCCGGCGTGATGCTGCCCGACGACGGGTCCGTCCACGAGACGGATGCCTCGATCTGGGACACGACGCTCGCGATCAACGTCAAGGGGGTGGCGTTCGGCTGCAAGTACGGGATCCCCGCGATGCTCGACGCGGGAGGTGGCTCGATCGTGAACGTCGCGTCGTTCGTCGCGTGGATGGGCGCGGCCACGTCGCAGACGGCCTATACGGCCTCGAAGGGCGCCGTGTTGTCGATGACGCGGGAGATCGCCGTCGAGTACGCCCGCAAGGGGATCCGCTGCAACGCGCTCTGCCCGGGACCGATCGAGACGCCGCTCCTGATGCAGCTGCTCTCGGACGAGGAGAAGCGGCAGCGCCGGTTCGTCCACATCCCGATGGGGCGGCTCGGTCAGGCCGAGGAGCTCGCCAAGGCGGCGCTGTTCCTCGCGAGCGACGAGTCGAGCTTCATGACCGGAGCGTCGCTGATCGTCGACGGCGGGATCACCGCCGCCTACGTCACCCCCGTCGACTGAGCCGCCCGAGGCCGACCGGGTTCAGCCGCTCGCGAACACGGGCTTCAGCGCGAAGTACACCTCGCGGTACCGCCGATACGCGTCGTCGTAGATCTCACGTCGTTCGGGATCGGGCTCGTGCTCGTCGGGGTGGAACGAGACGAAGGCATCCGCCGCGGTCGCGACGTCGCGGTGCACGCCGGCGGCGACCGCGGCGAGGATCGCGGCACCGGTCGCCGTCGTCTCGACGCTCTCGGGGACGCGGACCGGGAGCCCGGTGACGTCGGCCTTGATCTGGCGCCAGAGCGGTCCCTTCGCTCCGCCGCCGACGATCGTGAGACGCCGCACGTCGCCGCCCGCGGCCTTCATCGCGTCGAGGATGTCGCGGAGACCGAACGCGCTGCCCTCGAGGATCGCCCGCGTCATGTGCGCCCGGGTGTGCGCGAGCGTGAGGCCGTAGAAGACGCCGCGGGCGGCGCCGTTCCATTCCGGCGCCATCGCTCCCTGCATCGCCGGGACGAACACGACGCCGTCCGAGCCGGGATCGATCCGCTCCGCCTCCTTCGAAAGGAGGTCGTACGCGTCTCCGAGACCCTCGGCCTCCGCCCCTCGCTCGATCGGCGCGAACTGATCGCGCCACCACCTGAGGTTGCCGCCGGAGACGAAGCCGGGGTTCTCGAGCAGCCACGCGTCGGGGTCGGCGTGCGGATGACACTCGACGAGCATCGTGGGGTCTTCGTGCGGCTCGGGGGATGCCGCGCAGACCGGTTCCGCGGTCCCGACGACGTCGCAGACCTCGCCCGCCGCGAACACGCCCGCGCCGAGCGTGGCCGCCATCTCGTCCCCGCATCCCATCGCGACGACGGTCGACGGTGCGAGCCCGGTCGCCTCGGCGAACGCGGCCGAGATCGTGCCGACCGCCTGCGTGCCCGCACCGAGCTCGGGCAGCATCGCTCGGTCGATGCCCGTCGCCTCGAGGACCTCATCGGACCAGGTGCGCGAGCGCGGATCGAGGAGCGCGAGCGACGACGCGTTCGAGTAGTCGACG
>DASPIF010000202.1:0-3849 GCA_035629255.1 Actinomycetota bacterium
GCGGTTACGGTCTCCGCCATGCGGAAGGCGATCGTGGTGCTGGTGACGCTCGGCGCGATCTCGAGCGGGGTGATCGTCTCCGGCGCGGTGCTGGCCGGTGACCGGCCCTACCAGCCCGATGCGTGGATCAAGCTCTGCGGGCAGAGCCTGGGGTGCACGATCGACCCGCTCCCGCACCCGTGGCGCGGCAAGGACGTTTACAACACGACCGGTCGCCGTCAGACCGAGGTCGACGACATCAACGAGGGCGAGGGCATCCGGTACTGGATCACGATCCAGAACGATGGCACCGATCGCGACACGTACTCGGTGGACGGATGCCGCGGGACCCCGACGTTCGAGGTGAATCGCGTCCTCCTCGGAAAGCACAAGCGGCAGGACCCCGGCGCCGAGGACCTCACCCGCCGCTACAAGGCCGATACCCTCGAGTTCACGCTCGGACCGGGCGCGAAGAAGGTGTTCACGCTCAACGTCATCACCCACACGAACAAGGGCGTGACCTACGAGTGCCGCACCGTCTTCACGTCGCAGAACGACGACCGTCGCAAGGACGTCGTCGTCGCGCGGATGACGACCTTCTGACCTCCGCTCAGAAGAACGGCAGGTAGTACCCCGATTCCCACTCCGTGACGTCGAGCGTCGTGACGTCCTCGACCGCGCTCGCGTACCGCGTCCACTCGGCGCGCTTGAGCTTCGTGAACGACTCGATCAGCCACGGCCCCATCGCCTGGGCGAGCTCCTCGTCCATCTCCAGCGTCCCCAGGGCGTCCTCGAGCGTCGCGGGGACCTTGCGTTCCGTGTTCGGCGCCGCGCCTGGCGTCTGCGGCTCGGGGGGTTGCATCTGGTGCTCGACGCCGAAGCGCGCCGCGTGCAGCACGGCCGCGGCGACGAGATAGGGGTTCGCGGCGCCGTCCGACGTGCGGTGCTCGAGCCGTGTGCCCTCGCCGCGCGCGGGTGGCACGCGGATCGTGACGGTGCGGTCGTCGTAGCCCCAGTTCGCCCAGTAGCCGTTGAGCATGTCGGGTTGGAGCCGCTTGTACGCGTTCACGTGCGGCGCCGCGAACGCGGCGATCCCCTCGTGGTGCGCGAGCATCCCCGCGATCGCCTCCTTCGCGAGCGGCGCGAGCCCGTCCGGGGCGGCCGGGTCGTGCAACGCGTTCGAGCCGTCCTCGCGGCGGAACGAGATGTTCAGGTGCAGCCCGCTCCCGCCTCGATCGTCGAACGGACGCCCGAGGAACGTGGCGAGCTTCCCGTGCTTGGCCGCGATCTCCTTGACCAGGAGCCGGAACAAGAAGCACTCGTCCGCCGCGGTCAGCACGTCTCGGTAGCGGATGTTGACCTCGTAGGCCGCGCTGTCGAACTCGCTGCCCCACGCCTCGACGGGGAGACCGACGTGCATCGCTGCCCGGACCATGTCGTCGACGGTGCCGTCCGGGTCGATCGCCATCCCGGTCCCGTAGACGCGGTGCGAGGGCAGATGGACGGGGCGCCATCCCGCCGTCGGCGCCGGCTCGCACAGGTAGAACTCGGACTCGAACGCGAACATCGGCTCGAGGCCCATCGCCGTCCACGGCTCGATCGCCTTCCGCAGGACGCGGCGCGGATCGACGTCGATCGGTTCGCCGTGATGCTGCACGTCGGCGATCCCGACGACGGTGTCCGGCTCCCACCCCGGCCGGAGCGTGTCGCGATCGACGAACGCCTCGATGTCCGGCAGACCCACGTCGAACTGCTGGTTCGAGACCTCGAGGATCTCCTTGTCCGTCGTCAGCGGATAGACGCCGATGCAGAACGCCGCGCGCCCGGCCTCGGCGACCTCGTCGAACAGGTACTTGCCACGCTCGACGCCCAGGATGTCGGAGTACAGGAGGCGGAGCCGCTTCCCCTTCAGGTCCATGCCGGTTCGCTCCTCGCCGGGTCGGTTCGGTCCCGAACGATAGCCCAGCGCGTGCGGCTCGGGCGGCGCGCGGTAGCGTCGCCGGGTGGCGTTCGACGTCGTGCTGGAGACCGAGCGGCTCCGCCTGCGTCCCTACCGCGCGGACGACCTCGACGACCTCGCCGAGATGTTCGCCGACGCCGAGCACATGCGGTGGTACCCGTCGGCGTTCACGCGTGAGCAGACGCAGGCCTGGATCGACCGGCAGTTCCAGCGCTACGTCGAGGATGGGTTCGGGCTCTTCCTCGCGGAGCTGCGCGAGGGCACCGCGTTCGCGGGGACGATCGGGCCGACGGTGCAGACCGTCGAGGGCGAGCGACGCGTCGAGATCGGCTGGCACATCCGTCCGTGGCTGAAGGGCCGCGGGCTCGCCGTCGAGGGCGCGGACGCCGCTCGGTCGTGGGCGTTCGAGACGCTCGGGGTCGACCACGTGATCTCGCTGATCCGTCCCGAGAACACCGCGTCCCGTCGCGTCGCCGAGAAGCTGGGGATGTCGATCGAGCGCGAGACGATGCACGCGGACCTTCGGCACTACGTCTACCGCGGCGAGCGTCCGTCGACGTCGCGCCTCGCGACCTAGCGCTGCGGGGGCCGGATCCCGCGGAACTCCCAGTCCCCGCCGAGCGCCGTCGAGACGACCTCCTCGGACGCCGTCGGCTGCGCGCCGACGTCGTCGCGGATCGGGACGTCGCCCTCGACGATCGTGTTCCGAAGGGTGCCGAGCCCCTCGACCTCGACCTCGACGACGTCGCCCGGCTCGACCGGACGCGAGTTCGCGGGCGTCCCGCTCAGGATGACGTCACCCGGAAGGAGCGTGATCGTCCGAGCGAGGTCGGCGACGAGGTAGTGCATGTCCCACACCATCTCGTCGGTGGAGCCGTCCTGCTTCACCTCGCCGTTCACGAGGGTGCGGATCCGCTTGCCGTGGAACTCCCAGTCCTCGACGAGCCCAGGCCCGAGCGGGCACAGCGTGTCGGCGCCTTTGACGCGGAGCATCGAGCCCGAGTCCGTGTCGCGGAAGTCGTGCAGTCCGTAGTCGTTCGCGATCGTGTAGCCCGCGACGTACGCGGCGGCCTCGTCGGGCGCGATGTGCCGGCACGTGCGTCCGATCACGATCGCGATCTCGCCCTCGAAGTTCAGGTACCGGCAGCGTGGCGGCCGGACGACGTCGCGCCCGTGGGCGTTCAGTGAGCTGACGGGCTTGTGGAAGTACGTCGGCGCGGGTGGCATCGACGCGAGGAACTCGCGCACGCGGCTCTCGTGGTTCAGGTGGATGCAGATGATCTTCGTCGGCTCGCACGGCGCGAGGTGCAGCGCCTCCTCCGCGACGACGCGGCGCCCGTCCGGGGCGATGAGCTCGTCGCCGTCGCGGGTGACCGTCGTCGCGACGCCGTCGAGCAGGATACGGCGCGTTTCCACGTCGGCCAGTATGGCGCGGCCGTCGGCGTCGCGGTCAGGTGGCGAGCCGCACGATCGTGTTCGAAGTCGTAGGACGACGCCCAGACCTCCACGCACGAGGTGGTCGCGTACCCGGTCGCGTGCGGGCCGGTCGACGGTCGTTGCGAGCCGACCTGGCGGTCGGAGCCCCGGTCGAACCACGACCGCAGACCCGATCGTCGTCGGACGTCGTGCTCACCTCGTCGCTCCAGATGGGCTTCGAGGCGTTCCCCGTCGACTGCTCGAGACCCTGCCAACCGCTCACGGCGATCCAGGCCTCGGGACCGGGATCGATCGTCTCGTCGAGCGGCACCTCGTGATCCTGGTCGGGGAGGACGGGAGCCTCCGGGCCTTCGGGGTCCCCCCGCGCTGAGGCCGCTCGTGGCGTCCCTCGCCCGCGATGACATCCCCCTAGACTGCGCGCGTGCCGGAGCTCAAGGGATTCGTGCCGCCGCTCACGCCGGAGGGCCGATCCT
>DASPIF010000203.1:0-5282 GCA_035629255.1 Actinomycetota bacterium
GGTCTCGAACACGCCGCGGAAAGACGGCTCGAGGACGTCGTTCGCTCGGCGTCGCGGGTAGTTCGCGGCTCGGTACCGCGCCGAGAGGCGGCCGTCGGCGCGCCCCTCGGCGAGCAGGAAGCTCTGTCCCTCGGCACCGTCACCGCCCGGCCGAGTGACCGCCCACGACTCGGGGGTCGTGAACGTCACCCGGTACAGGCCTTCGAGCTGCATCAGCGCGCGGCGAGCCCTGCGATCGTTGTGGGCAGGCCGCCCCAGGAACCGGCCGCGGAGAGGCGTCCGCGGTCGTCCACCGACCACGCCACGATCTGCCCCTGGTCCGCGTCGAGCGCATACAGGTATCGGCCGTCGTCGGACAGGTCCTCGTCGCGGAGGCCTGAACGCCCGTCCTCGGTGATCGCGGCGGTGGCGTCCTCGAGGAAGAGCGAACCGTCCGCACCGATCGCGTAGCGAGAGACGGCCCCATCGGCGAAGTTCGTCGTCAAGGCGTAGCGCCCGTCGTTCGTGATCACAGCCCAGCAGATCTCGCTGCGGCCGTTGCCGACGCTCGCGGTCACCGGCGTGACCGCATCACCATCGATGCGGTAGCTCGAGGCGGCCGCGGCGCCCTTCTCCGCGCGGAACGCCTCGGTCACGACGAGTGTGCCGTCCTCCGAGATCGCGAACCCGTACGGGGTGGCCCCGAGCGAGTCGATCGTGCGCGCCTCGCCGAGCATCCCGTCCGTCTCGACGGTGTAAGAGGAGATCTTGTCGCCGCCCCGCTCGGTGGCGACGAGCGCGCGGCCGTCCGGTGCGAAGCCGACCTGCGCGCCGTCAGGCGTGGACAAGGACCGAGTAGCTCCCTCGACCGGGATCAGGTCGCCATCGACGAGACGGAACCCCTCGATCGTGGCGTCTCCGGTGTTCAGGACGAACACCCGACCGTCGTGCTCTGCGACGCTCCGCGGCGCCATGCCGACCGGCACGGTCTTGGCCAGCTCGAGCACCGCGCCGTTCACGACGAAGACGCTCACGTCGTTGCTCGCGACGTTCGTGACGAGAAGATGGCGCCGGTCGCGGCTTAGCGAGACCGATCCCTGTGACGGCAGGTGCGGCTCGCCGCTTCCCGCGCCGCCGGTCGCGAACTCGCCCGCAGGCGCGAGCGAGCCGTCGGCCGCGCGCGAGAAGGCGATCACCTCGTTGTGGGTGGCGTTCGTCTGCACGAAGACCGCCCCTTCCATGGACATCTCCATGGCCTCCCCCTTTCGGATCGTTGCGGACGGGGCTGTCGTCCTGGGAAGTGGGTCGGTCGTTACGCGGAAAGTTGGGACAGGCTCCGGCTGGTGCCCGCGAAAGCAACGCAGGCCGAGCGTCGGCGCCCCGGCCAACTCCGTCAGGCAACGAACCGACGGGTTGTCTCCTCCGTAGTACCTCCCTCGGACCGCGCATCGGCGCGGTCCACGTCGAGGGAGGTGCGCGTATGCGCAGACGGATCTGGGTCCTCGCGGTCGCCGTCCTGATGACGACCGCCGCCGTCGGGTCGGTGGTGGCTACGGCGGACGCGGAGGGGCATTTCTCCGCCAACTTGCGGGGCTTCCAGGAGGTCCCAACGCTGTCGGTGCCCGGGAGGGGAACGTTCTCGGCCGAGGTCACTGACGACGGGGCGACGTTGTCGTACACGCTCAGTTACTCCGGCTTGACCGGCGACGCGCTGTTCGCGCATATCCACCTCGGACGGCGGGCGATCGCCGGCGGCGTCTCCGCGTTCCTGTGCGGCGGGGGTGGCAAGGACGCGTGTCCGGGCGCGGCCGGGACGGTCTCGGGTGTCATCACCGCGGACGACGTGGTCGGTCCGGAGGACCAAGGCATCAGCGCCGGTGAGTTCAAGGAGCTCCTGACCGCGATGCGGGTCGAAGCCACCTACGTCAACGTGCACACCGAAGCGTTCCCGAGCGGGGAGATCAGGGGTCAGATCGAGGGCTGAGCCGCGGGGGGTCGGGCACCCTCCGCTCGGCGCTCCCACGGAACGGTGCCGGCGGGCGGGGCGGTCGCTGACGGCCTCGCCCCCGACGCCGCAGCATGACGGCCCAAGGGCGGGCCGAGGCGTCGCGTCGCGACTATCCAGTCCGCAGCGCGAATTCCTCGGCGATCGCCGCGTCGTCCTCGAGCAGGAAGTGGAAGGCGATCACGTCGTCGAAGGTGAAGACCGGCGCTTCCGGCGTCGGGCTCAGGTCCTCGAACGGCATCGAGGGAGTGGGAACGCCCTCCAGCGTCTCCAACGGCTCGACGCCGGCGGCGATGAGGAGGGCGGCGGTGCGACGGCTCGCGGGCTTCGACACGTCGACCATGCAGACGGGGCACGTGAACGCGTACTCGCCGTGGTCGCCGGTCGGTGTGAGGGTCATGGAGATCGCGTCGGCCCCGAGGTCCACGTCGCCGCAGGAGGGGCACTTCGTCCGGATGGTTGTCATGTCGCAGGTATCGGGAGATGCGCACCGATCTCCACAGTGGGAACGGCCTCGTCGGGGCTAACCATCGGGCATGGTTTTCGACCGGCTCGGATGCCGTACCGCCGACGGCGGTTCGGCGTCGCGTCGACCACGTAGAACGAAGGTCCGGCACGCGTAGGCCGTTCGCCACACCCTGTGCGAACGGCCGAGCCGTGACCGCGAACGATCCGCGAACATCTGGCCGCGACGTAGATCGCCACCGGACCTCGGAGGTGCCCCCGGCCCGCACCGATCGAGGTCCGCCAGCCGAGGTCAGGTTCGCTCGTTGACGTCGTAGATCTTGATCGGGCGGCTGACGCCTTTGAGGCTGACCTCGTCGACGACCAGGCCATGCACGAGATCGTCGACCTCCCGGAACGTTCGCTCCGTGACGAGGATCTGCCCGGCCTCCGCGCGATCCGCGAGCCTGGCAGCGAGGTTCACGTGGTTGCCGAGGACGGTGTAATCGCTACGCGCCGGCGAGCCGATATCCCCGACCGTGACCCACCCGGTCGAGATGCCGATCCCGATCTTGAAGACCTCGTTGTACCTGCGGAGCCACGTCTCCTGGAGGTGCCTCATCCGCTGCCGCATCTCGAGCGCCATCGCGACGGCGCGCCGCGCGTGATCGTCCTGCGGGACGGGATCGCCGAAGAACACCATCACCGCGTCGCCGACGTACTTGTCGAGCGTGCCGCCATGCTTGAAAACGATGTCGGTCATCTCCGACAGGTACTCGTTGAGCTCGTCGATGAGCTCCTCGGGCTCCATCCGTTCGGCCGCCTCCGTGAAGCCGCGGACATCGGAGAAGAACGTCGTCAGGAACTTCCGGCTCGGGGCGAGATCGATATCCCGCTCGCCGGACACGATCGACTCGGCGAGCTGCGGGGAGACGTATCGCTTCAGACGCGAGGTGCGTTCGAGCTCGGCCACCTTCCGCTCGACCGTCGCGCGGAGGTTGTCGTTGAGCGAGCGAAGGTCCGCGTTGAGGGTGCGAAGGTTCGTGTACATCGTCGCGAGCTCGTCGCTGGTCCGGTTGAGGTTCCTCGTCAGGTTGCCGAACTCGTCGTTGTTGGGCACCTCGACCGAAGTGCCGAAGTCGCCGTTCGCGATCCGCTCGAGCGCCGTATCCATCCTGCGGACCGGTCGGATCAGCGACCATGAGAGCACGGCTCCGAGCGCGAGCGCCGCGAGGATGCTCACGCCGGAGAAGGCGCCCACCGCCAACGTCAGGAAGCGCCGATCCGATCGGAAGCTCGCGGTTTCGGCGACGACGGCGCTCTCCGAGTCGCCGATGAACTCGTTCAAGGGATCCTCGAGCGCATGCGAGAGCACGTGCTCGCGATCGATGTGGAGGTTGATCGCCTGCTCGACGTATCCTTGCTCGAACAGCTCGGTCACTTCATCGCTGGATCCGTTGAACTCCTCGCTGGTCGCCTCGAGGTCCGCGAAGAACCCCGGCGATCGCGACAACGCGTACGAGTCCACCTTGGCCAGCAGCTTCGCGAAGTCCGCCTTGGTCAACCCGAGCTTCTCGAGGTACTCGCCGTCAGGGTCACCTGTCAGCAGCTGCATCGCTCGGTAGTGGCTCTGCGCGGTGATGTCGTAGATCATGTGGCGTGCGTCGCTGGTCTGGCGGTAGAGCGTCGTGAGCGTGTCGATCTGCCCATTGATCCTGGCCAGGACGAACATGCTCATGCCACCGAGCGCCAGCAGCAGCATCGCGATCAGCAGGAAGCCGACGAGCAGCTTGGTATGCACCGTCGCCCGGATCCTCGCGACCCAGTCGACGAACGGTCCTAGGATCCCCGGCAGCGGCCCGACATCGGCTTCAGACGCGTCCGACGGAACGTCGATCGGTGCGGTGGCGTTGGTGGACATGGTCCCCCCAGGCATGCGCGCGACGAGCGTCGACTGTAGGACTCGGACCTATCGGGGCGCCAGTCACGAGCTCGGACGACCTCGACCAGGTCGCTGCACTCCGGGGCGCAACCGCCGGCGCCGCCCGCCGGCCCGACGATGAGGGCGACCCAGCCCCGATGAGCAGCGCGCGAGCCGAGGCGAGCGCGCGGGACGGACTAGGCGCGTCTACCCGATGTCGGCGGCGTCATCGGTCGGGGGGACGTACGTGAGCGTGAGATCGCGTGACAACAGCGCGATGCGCGTCGCGACCTGCGTCATGAGCTCCAGGACCTCGGCGGCGTCCGGTCTCTCCCAGCCGCGGCCGCTCCGCTCCCACAGGAATCGATCGAGGAGGTTCAGCGCCGCCATCAGCTCGACGAGGCTGAATTCAAGCTCCGTCTCCTCGTCCTCATCACCCGTCGCGGCCGGCGGGACTCCGGTACCCGGCGGGACGGCCCGCATGACGTCGGTCAGCGCGTCGACGGACGACTGCGGGACCTCCGGCTCGAGCTCTCGGAGCGTGGCCCGGACCGAGGCGAGGATCTCCGTGACGTTCAACACGGCGCGTTCCCGGCCGGGGACGCTCGGCGTGCGTTCGTCCCCGTGTCCACGGCGAGACTCAGGCGCGGCCGCGGAGGAAGTAGACCGCCGCCACGATCACGAGTACCACGAGCACGATCCACACGATGTTGTTCATGGTTTGTCACCTTCCGGGTCGGGTCCGTCGACCGTACGGCGATTGGGACCTGGATCGTGGGATTTCCACCGGCGATCGCGAGCCGCCGTCCTTCTCTAGCGGCCCGGGCGGCGCCGGGACGGTCGCCGGCGACCCCGGGACTGGCCGCCGCCGTTCGGCGCTGGTCGCCCGCCGTGACGCTTCGCGCTCCGAGGACCGCCGCCGGTCCGTGGGCG
>DASPIF010000204.1:0-7613 GCA_035629255.1 Actinomycetota bacterium
CAGCGCGAGGGCCTCGTCGAACGAGTTCGTGTGGAGCGATTGCGTCCCGCCGAGGACCGCCGAGAGCGCCTCGAGGGTGGTCCGGACGATGTTGTTCTCGGGTTGCTGCGCGGTGAGGGTGGCGCCCCCGGTCTGCGTGTGGAACCGCAGGATCAGGCTCTTCGGATCCTCGGCGCCGAACCGCTCCGACATGATGCCGGCCCACAGACGTCGCGCCGCGCGGAACTTCGCGATCTCCTCGAAGAAGTTCATGTGGCACGCGAAGAAGAAGGACAACCGGGGCGCGATGTCGTCGACGGCGAGCCCGGCGTCGATCGCGGCCCGCACGTAGGCGATGCCGTTGGCGAGCGTGAACGCGACCTCCTGGACGGCGGTCGAACCCGCCTCGCGCATGTGGTAGCCGCTGATCGAGATCGTGTTCCACCTCGGGATGCGCTCCCGGCAGTACGCGAAGAGATCCGTGATCAGCCGCATCGACGGCTGTGGCGGGTAGATGTACGTCCCGCGGGCCGCGTACTCCTTGAGCAGGTCGTTCTGGACGGTGCCGCTCAGCGCGGCGGGGTCGATCCCGCGCTCCTGCGCGACGAGCTCGTACAGCAGCAGCAGGATCGGTGCGGTCGCGTTGATCGTCATCGACGTCGAGACCTCGTCGAGCGGGATCGCGTCGAGCAACCGGTGCATGTCCTCGATCGAATCGATCGCGACGCCGGTGCGCCCGACCTCGCCCTCGGCACGCGCATGGTCGGAATCGAGCCCCATCTGCGTCGGCAGGTCGAACGCGACCGACAGACCGGTCTGCCCGTGGTCGAGCAGGTAGCGGAAGCGACGGTTCGTCTCGTCGGCCGTGGACATCCCGGCGTACTGCCGCATCGTCCACAGACGCCGCCGGTACATCTCGCGGTGGATGCCTCGTGTGAACGGCGGGTCGCCCGGCCGTCCGAGATCGCGCTCGGGGTCGAACCCTTCGACGTCACCCGGGCCGTAGACCGGCTTGAGCTCGATGCCCGAGTCGGTGACGCGGCGTTCGCGGTCGTCCATCGGGCCGCCAGCGTACCCGGCTAGCATCTGCGGATGGACATCGTGAACCCGCAGGTCGAGACGTACCTTCGCTCGCTGCACGACCGCTACGACGACCCGGTCCTGCTCGAGATGGAGGCCGAGGCCGAACGCCGCCGCTTCCCCGCCGTCGGCCGTCTCGTCGGCGTCTCGCTCGAGCTCCTGTCCCGCTCGATCCGCGCGCGACGCGTCTTCGAGCTGGGCTCGGGCTTCGGCTACAGCGCGTACTGGTTCGCACGCGCCGTCGGCGATGGCGGGGAGGTCCGTTGCACGGACGCCGACGCGGCCAACGTCGACCGGGGCCGTGCGTTCCTCGACCGCGCGGGGCTCGGCGACCGGGTGACCTGGCACGTCGGCGACGCGCTGACGTCGTTCGCCGGCGTCGAGGGTGAGTTCGACGTCGTGTTCGTCGATCTCGACAAGCCCGCGTACCCGCGCGCCTGGCGCGAGGCGAGCGCGCGGATCCGCGTGGGCGGCCTCTACCTCGCGGACAACACGGTCGCCGCCGGCAGCGGCCACGTCCTCGGCGACGGCGAGGTCGCCGACGCGCTCCGCGAGCACAACCGGCTCATCGCCGACGACGACCGTTTCGTCTCGTTCGTCAACCCGACGCGCGAGGGCGTCCTGGCGGCCCTTCGCATCTCGTGACCCGAACGGGCTCCACCCCGTAGTAGGCTCCCGCCGGCCCTGGGCCGAGATGCACAGGGTCGTAGCTGCAGGCCGCGATAGATTCCTTCTACGGGGACCGATGGCGAAGCAGAAAGCCGACTTCGGGACGCTCTACAAGGGCAGTCCGGGGCAATGGTCGTGGCTCGCGCATCGCGTCACCGGCGTCGCGGTGATCCTGTTCCTGTTCGCCCACATCGTCGACACGGCGGTCGTGGCCTGGGGGCCCGAGGCGTACGAGCGCGTCGTCGCCGTCTACCACAACTGGGTCGTCAAGCTGCTCGAGCTCGGGCTCGTGGCGGCGGTCCTGTACCACGCGATCAACGGCGTGAAGGTGATGATCTTCGACTTCTGGCCCGCCTCGGCCAAACGCATGAAGCCGATCGCGGCCGCGACCACGCTCCTGTTCCTGCTCAGCATGGTCCCGGTCACGCTGATCATGGGAGCCGACATCCTCAACGACGCCCTCGGCTGGAACCTCTGATGGCCGTCGAGACGCAGGAGCGCGCCCCGGCTGCGACGCCGCCTCGCAGCGGGATGCTCGGCTACAAGACCGGTCGCGAACGTCCGGCCGGAGGGTTCGAGCTGTGGTCGTGGCTCTTCATGCGGATCAGCGGGATCGTCCTGCTGTTCCTCGCGGTCGGCCACGTCCTGATCATGCACGTGGTCGACGAGGGCGTGAACCGCGTCGACTTCGCGTTCGTGCAGGATCGGTGGGCGAACCCCCTGTGGCGGACGTGGGATTGGGCGCTGCTCGTCCTGTCGCTGATCCACGGCATCAACGGGCTCCGCGTCGTCGTCCAGGACTACGTCCGCTGGCCGGGCGCTCGGTTCGCCATCAACATGCTGTTCTACGTCGTCGGCTTCAGCCTCTTCGTGCTCGGCACGATCATCGTCTTCACGTTCGATGCGAACGAGGTCTTCTGAGCCGATGACGGTCTTCCACACGTACGACGCCGTCATCGTCGGGGCCGGCGGCGCCGGACTCCGCGCCGCGATCGAGGCGTCGGACCGCGTGCGGACGGCGGTGATCTCGAAGCTGTACCCGACGCGCTCGCACACCGGGGCGGCGCAGGGTGGCGTCTGCGCCGCGCTCGCCAACGTCGAGGAGGACTACCCGGAGTGGCACGCGTTCGACACCGTCAAGGGCGGCGACTACCTCGTCGACCAGCCCGCGGCCGAGATCATGACGACCGAGGCGGTCGACGCGGTGTACGAGATGGAGCACTGGGGCCTGCCGTTCAACCGCACGCCGGACGGCAAGATCGACCAACGGCGGTTCGGCGGCCACACGCGCAACCACGGCGAGGCGCCGGTCAAGCGTGCCTGCTACGCGGCCGACCGCACGGGACACATGATCCTGCAGACGCTCTACCAGCAGTGCGTGAAGCGGAACGTGCGCTTCTTCAACGAGTTCTACGTCCTCGACCAGCTGATCGTCGACGGGGCCTGCGCCGGCGTCGTCACGTACGAGCTCGCGACCGGCGAGCTCCACGTCTTCCGGGCGAAGTCGGTCCTCTACGCGACGGGCGGCTACGGGCGGATGTTCAAGGTGTCCTCGAACGCCCACACGTTGACGGGCGACGGACCTGCGGTCCTGTTCCGCCGTGGGGTGCCGCTCGAGGACATGGAGTTCTTCCAGTTCCATCCGACGGGCGTCTACAAGATGGGGATCCTGCTCTCCGAGGCGGTCCGCGGCGAGGGCGGCATCCTCCTGAACTCCGAGGGTGAGCGCTTCATGGAGCGGTACGCGCCGACGGTGAAGGATCTCGCGCCGCGCGACATGGTGAGTCGGGCGATCTACCAGGAGATCAAGGAGGGTCGCGGCATCGGACCGAACCGAGACGCCGTGTACCTCGACGTCCGCCACCTCCCTCGCGACGTGATCGAGGAGAAGCTCCCGGACGTCACCGAGTTCGCGCGCGTCTACCTCGGCGTCGAGCCGACGACCGAACCGGTCCCGATCCAACCGACGGCGCACTACGCGATGGGCGGGATCCCGACGAACGTCGAGGGTCAGGTCGTCGTGGGCGCGGACGAAACCCCGGTCCCCGGTCTGTACGCCGCCGGTGAGTGCGCGTGCGTGAGCGTCCACGGGGCGAACCGTCTCGGCACCAACTCGCTGCTGGACATCGTCGTCTTCGGCCGCCGCGGCGGCCGCGACATGGCGAGGTACGTGGAGGACGCCGACCTCCCCGAGCTGCCGAAGGGCGTCGAGGCGCCCGTCCGCGAGCTGCTCGACGGCCTGATGAACCGGCCCGAGGGCGCGAACGCCGCGGACATCCGCGTGGAGCTGCAGGAGAACATGTTCGATCTCGCGTTCGTCGTCCGCAGCGAGCAGAGCCTCCGCAAGATGCAGGAGATCCTCGCCGGCCTGCACGACCGGTTCGAGCGCGTGTACGTGCAGGACACCGGGCGGATGTACAACACCGAGCTGATGGAGGTCGTCGAGCTCGGGTTCCTGATCGACTGCGCGGACGCGCTCGTCGCGGCCGCGCTCGCGCGCGACGAGAGCCGCGGCGGCCACTTCCGCGAGGATCACCCGCTCCGCGACGACGCCAACTGGCTCAAGCACTCCTTGGCGTACCGTGAGGCCGACGGTGCGATCCGGCTCGAGACGAAACCGGTGAAGATGGGCCCCTACATCCCGATGGAGCGCAAGTACTGATGGAGCGCGAGGACTGATGGCGATCACGGAGCCGCTGGGCGACATGCTCGACTCGGCCGACCGCGCGATCGCGGCGCGGGCGACCAAGGTCCCGCTGACGGTCAAGATCCGCCGTTACAACCCCGAGCTCCGCGGTGAGGAGTCGTGGTGGGACGAGTTCGACATCGAGGCCGAGCCCGACGACCGGCTCCTCGACGCGCTGCATCAGGTGAAGTGGTACCACGACGGCACGCTCGCGCTCCGGCGCTCGTGCGCCCACGGCATCTGCGGGTCGGACGCGATGATGATCAACGGGCGGAACGCGCTCGCGTGCAAGGTGATCGTCCGCGACGTCGCGCCTCGGGTGACGGTCGAGCCGATCCGCGGCCTTCCCGTCCTCAAGGACCTGATCGTCGACATGGAGCCGTTCTTCGCCGGCTACCGCTCGGTGCTCCCGTACCTGATCAACGACCAGGGCGAGCCCGACACCGAACGGACGCAATCGCCCGAGGACCGGCATCGATTCGACGACACGACGAAGTGCATCCTGTGCGCCGCGTGCACGACCTCGTGCCCGATCTTCTGGGGCGACGAGGAGTACGTCGGGCCGGCCGCGATCGTGAACGCGCACCGCTTCATCTACGACTCGCGCGACGAGGGCGGGAAGGAACGGCTCAAGATCCTGTCCGAGAAGACCGGCGTCTTCCGTTGCCGGACGACCTTCAACTGCACCGACGCGTGCCCCCGCGGCATCGAGGTGACGAAGGCGATCCAGGACGTGAAGCGCTCGATCCTGTTCGACCGCTTCTGAGCGTCCTCCGCCGGTAGGGTCCGCCCCATGGCGCACCTCGTCACGCTGATCCCCGGCGACGGCATCGGACCCGAGGTCTCCGAGGCGACGCGACGCGTCCTGGACGCGACGGGCGCCGAGATCGAGTGGGTCGTCGAGGAGGCGGGCGCGGCGGTCCTCGAGCGCGAGGGCGAGACGCTCCCGGACCGCGTGCTCGAGCAGATCCGGCGGACCCGTGTCGCGATCAAGGGGCCGATCACGACACCGGTCGGGACGGGCTTCCGGAGCGTCAACGTCGCGCTGCGGCAGGAGCTCGATCTGTTCGCGGCGGTGCGGCCGTCGCGCTCGCTCCCGGGGGTGCCGACCCGCCACGAGGGCGTCGACCTCGTCGTGATCCGCGAGAACACCGAGGACCTCTACCAGGGCATCGAGTTCGAACGTGGGACGCCGCAGGCCGCCGCGCTGCGAGCAGAGGTCGCCAGGCGCGCGGGACGGGAGATACGAGAGGACGCCGGCGTCACGGTGAAGCCGATCAGCGTGACGGGCGCGCAGCGGATCGTGCGGTTCGCGTTCGGCTTCGTGCGTGCGAACGGACGCCGGCGCATCACGCTCGGTCACAAGGCGAGCATCATGCGGTTCTCCGATGGGCTGTTCCTGCGCGCGGGACAGGACGAGGCGGACGCCCAGCCCGAGGTCGCGTTCGAGGAGATGGCGATCGACACGCTGTCGATGCGGCTCGCGCGAGAGCCCGAGCGGTTCGACGTGCTCCTCCTGCCGAACCTCTACGGCGACATCCTGAGCGACCTGTGCGCGGGCCTCGTCGGCGGTCTCGGGCTCGCCGCGGGCGCGAACCTCGGTTGGGAGTACGCGGTGTTCGAACCCGTGCACGGGAGCGCCCCGGACATCGCGGGTCGCGGGATCGCGAACCCGATCGCGATGATCCTGTCGGGCGCGATCATGCTCCGCCACCTCGGCGAGCTCGACCTCGCAGCCGCCGTCGAACGTGCCGTCGACACCGTCCTGCGCGACGGCGACGTCCGCACGAGCGACCTCGGCGGCACGTCATCCACGGACGAGGTCGCGGGGGCGATCGAGCGGATCATCAGGACCACCGCCGACCGTTAGTGCGGATGCGGGTGGCGGTGCTCCTCGGGGCCCCGACCGGGCCCCTCGCGGGGGAGCTGTCAGCAGCCAGGTTCGCCGAGATGCCCGCAGCACTGCTGCCGCGAGAACGTGGCTCGGAGGCGGTTGCGGACGCCGAGCGCGAGCTTCGTGGACCACGGCGCGTCGTACTCGCGCCAGTTCGTGAAGAACATGCCCACGTGGCGGCGGAGCTCTCGGAAGAACGCGCCAACGCTCATCCCGCGATCGTATCCGCGAGCGCCGATCTCGAACCCGAGCATCGTTGCTGGGCCCGGTGCTCGGCGGATGAGACCATCCCCCGATGACGTCCGAGCTGCTCTCGACCGCCCGTCCGTCGCGGCTGCGCTTCGTCGGGTTCCTCGCGATCGTCGTCGGGGCAGGTGCGATCGGGCTTGCGGCGACCCGGCGGTGGGTCACGATCGGGTTCGCCGGCGACACGGAGGGCGCGGCCGATGTCCCTCTCAACGGGACGGACCTGTGGGAGGGCAAGGCCGTCCTGCTCGCCGCCGCGGTCGCGTTGACGCTGATGCTCGTGATCCGGATCGCTCGTTCGTCGACGACCCGCCGCGTCCTCGCGATCGGGCTGATCGTGATCGGGCTCGCGTCCGCCGCGCTCGTGACGATCGTCGCGCTCGGAGCCGAGGATCGGTTCGCCGGGGACGAGGGGATCGACCGCATCGCCGCGGCGATCTCCCGTCAGACGGGCGACTCGGAGGAGGTCGTCCGCGAGGCGCTCCTGGAGACGCTCCGAGGGCTGCTGCGCGTCGACGTGGCGATCACGACGTGGATCGTCGTGGGCGGTGGACTCGTCCTGGCCGGCGGCGGCGCGTTGACGCTCGCATGGATCCGCGAGCGCGGCCGGCTCGACGCGAGCGGCGTCGAGGAGCCCGAGCCTCCGCTCGCCTGACGCCGTCCTCGATCACAGCTCCGCGAGATCCTCGCACTTCGCTCGGATGCCCTCGGCCGCCGAGCGCAGCTGCGCCCGCTCGTCGTCGTTGAGATCCATCTCGACGATCTCGGCGACCCCCTTCGGACCGAGGCGCGCCGGGACGCCGACGTACACGTCCGAGATCCCGTACTCGCCGGTACACCACGCACAGACGGGGAGGACATCGTCGGTGCGACCCGCGATCGCCTCCACCATCTTGGCCACCGACGCCGACGGCGCGTAGTACGCGCTCCCCTTCTTGAGCAGCGCGACGATCTCGGCGCCGGCGTCACGGGTGCGCGCGTACAGTCGCTCGAGCGTCGCCTCGTCGGCGAGGTCCGCCAGCGGCTTGCCGTCGACGGTGGCATGACGGGGCAGCGGGA
>DASPIF010000205.1:0-15988 GCA_035629255.1 Actinomycetota bacterium
GCGCCGGCGCCGCGGTTCCGGCGACGGGCGGCGACACGCGCGCTGCCGTCGCACCGTTCCTGAACACCGAGCGCGAGTTCCTCCAGCGTCTCGGGACCCTCGTCCAGACGCATGCGGAGGAGATCAAGCAGATGGTCCTCACGCTGCGCTCACGCGAGGGGGCGTCCGGTGACGCTGCCACCACCGCCACCACCGCCGGGTCCCCGGCATCGGCGCCCCCGCCGCCCCCCGTCGCCCCGGACCCGAGCGTGGGCGGGGCCAGCGCCGCCGAGATCCGCGAGCGCCTCGGTCGGCCCGAGTCGCCGCCTTCGGTCCCCGAACGACGCGTCACGATCGAGACAGCGACCGAGCCCGCGTACAGCTCCGAGGGCGCCCCGGCGAGCGATCAGCGTGAGCGCTCGCTGCGCGAGCTGTTCTGGGGCGAGGACTGATCGGGCGGACCCCGCCCGTCACGCCTTCCTGAGCGTCACCACCACGGGCGTCCCGTCCACCTCGACGTCCTGCCGGTAGGTCGCGTCCTCGAGCTCGGCCGACCGGAGGTCGCGCGCGAGCGTCTCCGCGGCGATCTCGGCGCGGAACACCTCGAGCGCGTCGTCGACGTCACCCGTCGCCCGCACGCCGAGCTGGATGCGATCCGCGACGTCGAGCCCCGCGCTCTTGCGAGCGTGCTGCACCAGCCGGATCAGCTCGCGCGCGACGCCCTCGCGACGCAGGTCGTCGTCGAGCTCGAGCTCGAGCGCGACGGTCACGCCGCCCTCGCTCGCGACGCCCCATCCCTCGCGGGTCTCCTGTGCGAGGTCCACGTCGGATCGCGACAACGTCACGGCGCCCGAGGGCATGGCGATCTCGACCGTCTCGTCCCTCGCGAGGGCGCCCGCCAGCCTCCCGTCGTCGTCCGCGAGGACGCGGGCGACGTCGCCGACGCGAGCGCCGAGACGCGGTCCGAGCACCTTGAAATCGGGTTTCGCGCGCCAGCGCCCGAGGTGCTCGGCCGACCCGACGAACGCCACGCGCTTGACGTTGAGCTCCTCCGCGATGAGATCGACGAGCGGCCGCAGCGATGCGTCGTCGCCGGGCCCGTGGACGACGGCCTCTGCGAGCGGCTGGCGGACGCGCACCTTCGTCTCGGTCCGCACGCGCCGACCGAGCTCGACGACGGCGCGCGCGCGCGCCATGGTCTCGTCGAGCGTCCCGTCGACGTCGGCCGGTCGCGCCTCCGGGAAGTCCGAGAGGTGGACCGAGTCCGGCGCCCCGTCGCGCTCGGCGGCGAGGTTCCCCCACAGCTCGTCGGCCACGAACGGCGTGAACGGCGCGAGGAGGCCCGCGAGCGTGACGAGGCACTCGTGCAGCGTCGCGAACGCGGCGAGGCCGTCCGGCCCCCCTTCGTTGCCGGGATCCCAGAAGCGCCGGCGGCCGCGACGGACGTACCAGTTCGACAGGTCCTCGACGAACGCCGCGATCCGCCTCCCGGCCCCCGTGGCGTCGTACGCCTCGAGGCCCGCGCGCGCCGTGGCGATCGTGTCGGCGAGCTGCGAAAGGACCCAGCGGTCGAGGACCGGTCGCGAGCCACGAGGCGGGATCTCGGCGCTCGAGGGGTCGAAGCCGCTCGCGTTCGCGTAGGTGACGAAGAACGCGTAGACGTTCCACAGGGTCAGGAGGAACCGTCGGACGATGTCGCCGAGGATCGTGTCCCCGATGCGTCGGGACGCCCACGGTGAGCCGTTCGTGAGCAGGTACCACCGCAGCGCATCCGCGCCGTGCCGATCCATGACCTCGAACGGATCGATGATGTTGCCGAGCGACTTCGACATCTTGCGACCGTCCTCGTCGACGAGGTGCCCGAGGCACACGCAGTTGCGGTACGTCGTCGAGTCGAAGTGCACGACCCCCTCCGCCATCAACGTGTAGAACCATCCGCGCGTCTGGTCGATCGCCTCGCTGATGAAGTCGGCGGGGAAGCGCTCCCGGAAGACGTCGAGCCCCCGTCCGAGCTCGGGGTGATAGCCCCACTGCGCGTAGGGCATCGCGCCCGAGTCGTACCACGTGTCGATCACCTCCGGGACGCGCGTCGCGGTCGTGCCGCAGGCCGGGCAGTCGAACGTCACCTCGTCGATCCACGGCCGGTGAGGATCGATCCCACGCACGTTCCGACCGGCGCGCTCGGAGAGCTCGGTCAGCGACCCGATCGGGGTGTCGTGCCCGTTCGTGCACCGCCAGATCGGCAGCGGCGTCCCCCAGTACCGCTCGCGCGACAGCGCCCAGTCGACGTTGTTCTCGAGCCAGTCCCCGTAGCGGCCGTGCTTGATGTGCTCCGGGTACCAATGGACCGAGTCGTTCACCTCGAGGAGACGGTCCTTCCTCGCGGTGGTGCGGATGTACCACGACGACCGTGCCATGTAGATCAGGGGCGTCTGGCATCGCCAGCAGAGCGGGTAGGCGTGCGTGATCGTTTCCGCGCGCACGAGCAGACCCCGGGACCGCAGGTCCTCGGTGATCGCGCGATCCGCGTCCTTGAAGAAGACGCCGCGGACGAACTGGGGAGCCTCATCGGTGAACCGGCCCTCGCCGTCGAGCGGCTTGAACACGGGCCAGCCCTGCGTCCTGCCGATCTCGAGATCCTCCGGCCCGAACGCCGGCGCCATGTGGACGACCCCGGTCCCGTCCTCGAGCGAGACGAAGTCCGCCGCGACGACGCGGTGCGCCCCCTCGACGTTCGGGTAGAGCGGCTCGTACGCGGTGCCGACGAGCGACGACCCGGACATCGGCGCCCCGACCAGCGTCGCGTCCGGCAGGACCTCCTCGCGGCGCGACTCGGCGAGGATCAGACGCTGGCCGCCGTGATCGACGGCGACGTACGTCGCATCCGCGGCCACGGCGATGCCCGCGTTCGAGATCAGCGTCCACGGCGTCGTCGTCCACCCGAGCATCGACGCGCCCACGAGCGACGGATCCGGGGGATCGACGATCCGGAACCTGATGAAGACGCTCGGATCCTCCACGTCCTCGTAGCCCATCGCGACCTCGGCGTCGGACAGCGGGGTCCCGCACCGCGGGCAATACGTCGTGATCCGGTCGTCCTGTTCGAGCAGGCCCTCCTGGTGGAGGCGCTTGAGTGACCACCAGACGCTCTCGATGTAGTCGGTGTCCATCGTCCGGTACGCGGCCTCGAGGTCGACCCAGAAGCCGACGCGCTCGGTGAACCTCGACCACTCGTCGACGTACGTCGTCACGGACTCGCGGCACAGGCGGTTGAACTCGGCGATCCCGAACGCCTCGATGTCGCGCTTGCTCTTCGTGCCGATCGTCCTCTCGACCTCGAGCTCGACCGGCAAGCCGTGACAGTCCCACCCGCCCTTGCGCGGGACGCGGTGACCGGTCATCGCCTTGAACCTGGGATAGATGTCCTTGAAGGTGCGCGATTCCGCGTGGTGGATCCCGGGGCGACCGTTCGCGGTCGGGGGCCCTTCGTAGAACACCCAGAGCGGTCCGTCCTCGTGGCGGGCGAGCTGGCGCGCGAAGACGTCGCGCTCGCGCCACCGCTCGATCATGCGGCGCTCGAGCTCGGGGAAGCTGACCTTCGGATCGACCGGATCGAACATCGCGCTCTCTCCTCCGTGCCTCCGTCGTCACCCGGTCCGGAACGCACGAACGCCCCGTCCCCTCGGTGCAGGGACGAGGCGAAGGCCCCGCGGTACCACCCCGCGTTGCCGGCGGTCTCACGACCACCGACCGCTCACGGCCGCCGGCACGGCCTGCCGCTGTGACGGGCGGACCCGTCCGCGCCTACTGGGGGCGCGTGGGGCGCGTCCCGTTCGGGCGGCGGCTCGGGGAGGATGTTCGCAGGGGGCCTGCCGCCGGGCTCGCACCGTCCCCGGCTCGCTCGTGGTGGGAACCCCCGTTACTCGTTCCCGTCAACGCCGTTGGCGGCATGCTACCCGGCGTCGAGGCCACCGGTCAGCACTCCGGGAAGTGCGAGACCGCACTCGGGATCGACCACGGGACCGCGGCCCGCTCCGGCGACGCGTGGAACGATGAAATGCCTGGCAGAGTGGGGTTTGTCGGGGTCACAGGCCGGTGCTAGCGTCCTGCGACCATGGCCGCCAAGACCACCTACTCCAAGAAGGAGCTCGACGACCTCCGGGACCGGCTCGTGACCGAGCAGGGCGAGCTCGAGGTGCAGCTGCGCACGATCGAGGAGCACTCCTTCGCGGCCACCCAGTCCGACATCTCGGGCGAGGTGTCCTTCGACGAGGAGAACGCGGACGCCGGGACCTTCACCTTCGAGCGCGAGCGCGACCTGTCGATCGAGAACAACGTGCGGGACCTCCTGCGCAAGATCGAGGGGGCGCTCGGCCGCCTCGACGAGGGCACGTACGGGATCTGCGAACGGTGCGGCAAGCCGATCGAGAAGGCTCGGCTCAAAGCGCTCCCGTACGTGGATCTCTGCATCAAGGACGCGCAGGCGCGATCGCGGCGGTAGGCGCCGTGGCGCGCCGGTCGCACGTCCTCGCGCTGTGGCTCTTCGCGATCGCGGGCGCGGCCTACGCGCTCGACCGCGCCACGAAGGCGTGGGCGGAGGCGACGCTCGCCGAACGCGCGCCGATCGACCTGATCCCCGGCGTCCTGTCGCTCACCTACACGACGAACTCCGGCGGCGCCTTCGGCCTCGGGCGCAGCGCGCCGTGGATCTTCGCGGGCGCGACGATCCTCGTGTCGCTCGCGATCGTCGTCGCGTCCACGCGTCTGCCTCGGATGGGGGTCGCGGTCGCGTTGGGGTTGATCCTCGGCGGGGCGCTCGGCAACCTCACGGACCGCGCGATCAACGGCCCGGGGCTGTCGGGTCACGTCACCGACTTCATCGACCTCCAGTTCTGGCCGATCTTCAACCTCGCCGACAGCGCGATCGTGATCGGGGCGGGGGTGCTCGCGATCGTCACGGCCAAGCGGGACCCGCCCGCGTCGTCGCCGCCCGAAGGTCGCGTAGGGGCCCAGGGCACGCGCCGCTGATGGCCGACCGGTTCGGCGCGACCCCGGGACGGCTCGATGCGGTGGTCGCGGCGCGCCTCGGGGCCGCGCGAGCCGACGTCCAGCGCGCGATCGAAGCCGGCGACGTCCGCGTCGACGGCGAGATCCGACCCAAGTCGTACCGGCTCGTGGGCGGCGAGCAGATCGACGTCGACCTCGCCCCGGCCGCCGCGCTCGTCCCGGAGGGCCCACCGCTCGAGGTCCGGTTCCGCGACGAGCACCTCCTCGTGCTGTCGAAGCCGGCGGGGGTGCCGACGCATCCGACCGAGAACCATCGCTCCGGGACGGTCGTCAACCGGTTGCTCGGGATGGGGGTACCGCTCGCGCGCCGGGGCGCGCCGCTCCGGCCCGGCATCGTCCACCGGCTCGACGCGGGGACCTCGGGACTGCTCGTCGTGGCGAGCACCGACGCGGCCGCGGAGACGCTCGCCGACCTCTTCGCGGCGCACGGCGCCGATCGGCGCTACCTCGCGCTCGTCCGCGGGTCGGTCCAGCACGACCGGTTCGAGGTGGACGCGCCGCTCGACCGGCGCGGCGCGAGCATCCGCGTCTCCGCGCTCGGGCGCGCCGCGTCCACCGGGTTCGAGGTGCGGGAGCGTCTGCCGCGGGCGACGTTCCTCGAGGCAGTCCCGCGGACCGGTCGGACGCACCAGATCCGGGTCCATCTATCGTCCGTCGGTCATCCGATCCTGGGCGATGCGCGATACCGGGGGGCGGGGGAGGACGCGAACGCGCTCGGCCTGCAGCGTCCGTTCCTGCACGCGTGGCGGATCGCGTTCGATCACCCCGTCACGGGTGAACGCGTCGATCTCGAGGAGCCGTTGCCGGGGGATCTGCTCGCGGCGCTCGATCGAGCCCGGCGCTCCGCCTGAGACCGCCGACCGCGGGAGGGCGCGGTCAGCGGCGCGAGCGCTCGGGCTCGCGGAGGTAGAGGGCGTGCTGCGTCCGGACCTCCTCGCGCGAGGCGAGCAGGGTGTCCTCGACGTCGGGCGGGAGCGTGCGCGACTCGATCAGCGCGTTGAGCTTCGCGGGATCGACCGACAGGACGCGATCCCACAGGCCCATCGGTTCGAGGATCGCGCGGACCTTGTCGTCGACCGGCGCGGTGATGTGCTGGGGCCGCCGGTCGATCGCGGCGCCGTCGGACCCGAACAGGCGTCGGTAGCCGTGCTCGTCGGCGAACGCGTTGATGAGCGGGTTCAGCTCGTCGAAGCGGGCGTAGACCTCGCGCGCGCGGCGCTTGAGCGAGATCCACTCGTCGACGAGCTCGGTCATCCGCGGCGTCGGATCGCCCTGCTCCTGCTCGACGCGGTGACGGAACAACGGGCAGAGCGGCTGGTATTCGCACCAGTCGCAGAGCGGGTTCGCGCGAGGCTCGAACTTGCCGGCGGACACGCGGTCGGCGACCGTCGCGATCCGCCGACGGAGCTGATCGACGTCCGCCGCGGTCCGGGTCGTCGACATCCGCTGACCCGGCAACAGGTAGTAGAGCGTGAGTCGCTCGGGCTCGATGCCCCAGACCTCCTTCGCCGCGAGGTGGTACACGGAGAGCTGGAGGTCGGCGTCGATCCGAGCCTGCGGCGGGAGCCGCCGGTTCGTCTTGTAGTCGACGATCTCGTAGCCGCCCCCCGGCAGCCGGTCCATCCGGTCGATCACGCCCGAGACCGAAACGCCCTCCACCTCGATCGTGAAGCGGTGCTCGAGCGCCGCCGGGATGCGGAACGTCGCCGCGTTCTCGCGGTGGTACTGCTCGAGCACCTGCCGGCCGTGATCCCGGTACATCTGCTCCTCGGACGCGCTCGCGTAGCCGTCGGAGACCCAGTGGAGCTCGAGCAGCTCGTGGAGCTCGGCGAGAGGCGGAGCGACCGGGACGGGGCGGTCGTGGAAGCGGAACAGCGCGCGGTGCAGCGAGTCGCCGAACGCGAGGGCGGGCGACGACCGTTGCGGGATCCGGTCCTCGTACTGGAACTTGAACTTGGCGGGGCAGGTCTCGTAGGTGTTGATGCTCGAGTAGGACAGGCGCATGGTGCGGTGAGTGTAGGCGCGTCGCGCGACGGGTTACAAGTGTGTAGTTCTCCCCATGTGATCCCCACCCGTGGAGATCGCCGCCGATCGCGGGGTCGATGGGGAAAGCGTGGGGACGCGCTGGGGAGAATGACACCCTTGTAGTTCGGGCGGCGTTCGGCCTACACTCTCGCGGCCGTGACGCCCTCCCGTTCGTTCGTCCACCTCCACACGCACACCGAGTACTCGCTGCTGGACGGGGCGGCCCGCATCGAGGCGCTGTTCTCGCGCGCCGCGGAGGAGGCGATGCCCGCCCTCGCCGTGACCGATCACGGGGCCATGTTCGGCGCCCTCACGTTCTACGAGGCTGGTCGTCGGGCGGGCGTCAAACCGATCATCGGCGTCGAGACCTACGTCGCGCCGGGATCTCGGTTCGAACGCGCGCCGGGGGAGAGCGAGGAGAAGTACCGGCACCTGACGATCCTCGCGAGGAACGAGACGGGGTACCGCAACCTGCTGCGTCTCGTCACCGACGCGCACCTCGAGGGGTTCTACCACCGCCCTCGGATCGACAAGGAGCTGCTCGCCGAGCGCTCCGAGGGGCTGATCGGTCTCTCCGGTTGCCTCGCGTCCGAGATCGCGCAGCTGTTGTTGGGGGGGCAGGACGCGCGTGCGGCCGAGGCAGCCGGCACCTTCGCGGACATCTTCGACCCGGGGAGCTTCTTCATCGAGCTCCAGGACCATGGGATCGCGGACCAGCGGGCGATCCTGCCGAAGCAGATCGCGCTCGCCCGCTCGCTGCGGCTGCCGCTCGTCGCGACGAACGACCTGCACTACACGGAACGCCCCGACGCGAAGCCCCACGACATCCTGCTCTGCATCCAGCAGCAGAAGCTGCAGACCGACACGAACCGATTGCGGTTCGACTCGGACGCGTTCTACCTCAAGACGGCCGAGGAGATGCGACACGTCTTCCGCGAGGTGCCCGAGGCGTGCGATGCGACGCTCGACATCGCAGAGCGGTGCGACCTCACGCTGGCGTACGGCGACGACGTCCCCGCGCAGGAGCGGTTCCACGTCCCGCGTTTCGATCCGCCCGGCGGCATGGACCGCGACGCGTACCTCCGTGAACTCGCCGACGTGGGGGCCCGCGAGCGCTACGGCACGATCACGACGGAGATCCGCGAGCGCCTCGACCACGAGCTCGACGTGATCGTGACGATGGGCTTCGCCGGCTACTTCCTGATCGTGTGGGACCTGATCCGGTTCGCCCGCGAGAACGGGATCCGGGTCGGTCCGGGCCGCGGCTCGGCGGCCGGGTCGGTCGTCTCGTACGCGCTCCGCATCACGGACCTCGACCCGCTGCGGTACGGCCTGATCTTCGAGCGCTTCCTCAACCCGGGCCGCATCCAGATGCCGGACATCGACATGGACTTCGACGATCGCCGCCGGGACGAGGTGATCCGCTACGTCGGGGCGAAGTACGGGTCGGACCACGTCGCGCAGATCATCACGTTCCAGACGATCAAGGGGAAGCAGGGGATCCGCGACTCGGCGCGCGTGCTCGGGTTCCCCGCGAGCCTCGGCGACCGGCTCTGCAAGATGTACCCCCCGGCGATCCTCGGTCGCGAGTTCAAGATCGAGGACGCGCTCAAGGAATCGCCGGAGCTCCGGGAGGCGTACGAGAAGGAACCGGAGGCGCGCGAGATCGTCGACAGCGCGCGTGCGCTCGAGGGGCTGCGCCGCGAGGACTCGGTCCATGCCGCCGGCGTCGTGATCGGCGACGCGCCGCTCGTGAACTACCTCCCGCTGAAGCTCTCGAAGGACTCCCGGGACGACTCGAGGCGCATCGTCACCCAGTTCGACATGCACGGCGTCGAGAAGCTCGGGCTCCTCAAGATGGACTTCCTCGGCCTGCGGACGCTGACCGTGATCGAGGACACGCTCTCTCATCTCCGGCGGCGCAGCGTCGAGCTCGACATCGACCACGTCCCGCTCGACGACGCCACGGTCTACGAGATGCTCGGCCGCGCCGACACCACCGGGGTGTTCCAGATGGAGTCGCCCGGGATGCGGCAGCTCATCAAGGAGCTCAAGCCGGACCGGTTCGAGGACATGATGGCGCTCGTCGCTCTCTACCGCCCGGGTCCGCTCAACGCGGGGATGCACATCGAGTACGCCGCCCGCAAGCACGGCCGCAAGCCCGTGTCCTTCCCTCACGACGACCTCGAGGACATCCTCAGGGACACGTACGGGGTGCTCGTCTATCAGGAGCAGGTCATGCAGATCGCGGTCCGCATGGCGGGGTACTCGATGGCCGAGGCGGACGACCTCCGCAAGGCCATGGGCAAGAAGATCCGGGAGAAGCTGATCCCGCACCGCGAGAAGTTCCTCGCCCAGGCGACCGATCGCGGGTACGCGAAGCGATTGGTGGACGAGGTATTCGAGCTGATCACGCCGTTCGCGGACTACGGCTTCAACGCGTCACACGCGTGCGCGTACGGGTACGTCGCCTACCAGACGGCGTTCCTCAAGGCGCACCATCCGGTCGAGTACATGTCGGCGGTGCTGACCTCGGTCAAGGACGACAAGGATCGCAAGCCGTTCTACCTCAACGCGTGCCGTCTGATGGGGCTGGAGGTCCTCCCGCCCGACGTCAACGAGTCCGAGCTCGACTTCGCGCCGGTCGCGAGCGGCGAACGGAAGATCCGGTACGGGCTGTCGGCCGTCCGCAACGTCGGCGCTGGCGCCGTGCAACAGGTGATCGATGCGCGCGCCTCGAAGGGCGCGTTCGTCACGTTCGCCGACTTCTGTCGCAAGGTCGACCCAGGGGTCCTGACGAAGAAGGTCCTCGAGAGCCTCGTCTACGCGGGCGCGTTCGACTCGCTCGGCTACACGCGGCAGGGGCTCGTCTCCTCGCAGGAGAAGGTGTCCGCGCCGATCTCGGCCGAGCGCAAGGCCGAGGCCGCCGGACAGTTCTCGTTGTTCGGCGGCGGCGACCAGGCGGCCACCGACATCGACGAGACGGTCCTGGGGGGGCCGGAGTTCGATCAGCGGACGCTGCTGCGCTTCGAGAAGGAGATGCTCGGCCAGTTCGTGACCGATCACCCGCTGCTCGGCGTGAAGGATGCGCTCGGCGCGCAAACCGACCTCGAGCTCTCCGACGTGGGGAACCTCGGCGACGGCGATCTGGTGACGGTCGGCGGCATCGTCGCCTCGGTCGCGAGGAAGTTCACGAAGCGGGGCGAGCCGTTCGCGCAGTTCCGGCTCGAGGACCTGACCGGCGGCGTGACGGTGATCGCGTTCCCGAACGTGTACGAAGCCGTCCCCGAGCTGATCGAGACCGACGCGATCGTGCTCGTGAAGGGTCGCGCGGACCTGCGCGGACGCGAGCTGCAGCTCCGCGCGGTCGAGGTGACCGAGCCGGATCTCGGTGTCGAGCGTCGCGCCGAGCCCGATCAGATCCTCGTCGTCGACATCCCGGCGGCGGCGTGCACGTCCGCCGTCATCGCGAAGCTGAAGTACCTCCTCGGCGGGCACCGGGGCAGGATCCCCGTGCAGGTGCGTTTCCTCGCGTCCGACGGCGTCAAGCCCCTGGACGTCGGGAGCTTCCGCGTCGAGCCCGGAGCTGGGCTCCTGTCGGAGCTGCGGCTGCTGCTCGGGCCCGAAGCCGCGAGGGTCGTCTCGCGCCGTTCGGCGGCGATCACCGTGCCCGAGCCCGCCGCTGTTTGACCGTCCGATGACGTTCGAGGTCATCCCCGCGATCGACGTCTCCGGAGGACGTCTCGTCCGGATGTCCGGGCCCGGGATCGAGCCCGTCGACGCGTTCGGCGGAGATCCCGTCCGGGCCGCCGAGACGTACGTCGCGGCGGGTGCGTCGCGCCTCCACGTCGTCGACGTGGATCTCGCGGTGTCGCACGAGATCCGGAACGTGGACGTCGTCGCACGGGTCGCGGCGGCCGGCGTCCCGGTGCAGGCGAGCGGTGGCGTCACCGACGTCGCGCAGGTCGAAACGCTCCTCGAGGCGGGCGCCGACCGGGTCGTCCTCGGATCGGCCGCGCTCGCCGCGCCGGGCAACGTTCGGCTCGTCGTCGGCTCCCACGGCGATCGCGTCCTCGTGGCGATCGAGGCGGACGGCGCGGTGATCCGGCCGCGGGGGGGCAGCGGCGACCTGCCGATGTGGGACACGCTGCAGTGGCTGACCGAGCTGTCCGTGCCGCGATTCCTGTTCACCGAGGTCGGTCGCGTCTCGACGCTCGAGGGCCCCGACCTCGACGGCGTCTGGGCGCTCGCGACGCATACCGGTCGCCCGGTGCTCGCATCGGGCGGGATCCGTGGCGTCGAGGATCTGCGGGCGCTCGCCGCCCTCGGGGGGTCCGTGGAGGGCGCGATCGTCGGCCGCGCGCTCCATGAGGGCCTCGACCTCCGCGAGGCGATGGCCGCCGTCGGCTGACCCGGTGGCCGTCTCGCCGGCGGCGACGCGTAGACTCGCGCTCCCGATGGGCTTCCTCACGGACCTCACCGCCGACGTGCGCCGACGACTCGAGCGCGCGCCGCTGGACGACGGCCGCCTCATGGCGCGCGCGCTCGCGATGCCGCCGACGAGGCCGTTCGCGCGGCGTCTGCTCGACGCCGACGACACGTCCGTGATCGCCGAGGTCAAGCGCGCCTCGCCGTCGGCGGGAGACATCGCGCCCGACGTCGATCCCGGCGATCGCGCCCGCGCGTACGAGCGCGGGGGAGCGGCCGCGATCTCGGTCCTGACCGAACCGACGCGGTTCGGCGGCGCGCTCGCGGACCTCCAGACGGTCCATCAGGCGGTCCGCCTGCCGGTCCTGCGCAAGGACTTCGTCGTGCATCCGTCGCAGGTGATCGAGGCGCGCGCGTCCGGCGCCGATGCCGTCCTGCTGATCACCGCGGCGCTCGATCCGACCGAGCTCAAGGCGCTCCTGGTCGCGGCCTCCGACCTCGGCCTCGGCGCGCTCGTCGAGACGCACTCCGCGGCCGATCTCGACGTCGCGCTCGCCACGGAGGCGCAGGTGATCGGCGTCAACGCGCGCGACCTCGAGACGCTCGAGGTCGACGCCGCGCGCGCGCTCGCACTGCTGGAGCGGGTCCCGGACGATCGCGTCGCGGTGTTCGAGAGCGGTGTGCGCGACCGGGCGGACGTCGAACGCGCCGTCGCGGCGGGCGCTCGCGCGGTCCTCGTCGGCGAATCCCTGATGCGCGCGCCCGATCCGGAGGGCGCGGTCCGGTCGCTGCGGGGGGCCGCGTGAGCGCCGTCGCGACGGTCCCCGACGCCCGCGGTCGGTTCGGCCGGTTCGGCGGCCGGTACGTCCCCGAGGTCCTGATCCCGGCGCTCGACGAGCTCTCCGCCGCGTGGGGCGAGGTCGAGCGCGATCCGATGTTCCGGGGCGAGCTCGACGCCCTCCTCCGCGACTACGTGGGCCGGCCGTCGCCGCTCACCTTCGCGGCGCGCCTCTCCGATCGGCTCGGGTACCGCATCTGGCTCAAGCGCGAGGACCTGAATCACACCGGTGCCCACAAGATCAACAACACGCTCGGCCAGGTGCTGCTCGCCCGGCGACTCGGGAAGGAGCGGATCATCGCCGAGACCGGCGCCGGCATGCACGGTGTGGCGACGGCGACCGCCTGCGCGTTGTTCGGGCTGCCGTGCGTCGTGTACATGGGGGAGGAGGACACGGTCCGGCAGGCGCCGAACGTCGCGCGGATGCAGCTGCTCGGCGCGAAGGTGGTCGCGGTGACGTCGGGCAGCCGGACGCTCAAGGACGCGATGAACGAGGCGATGCGCGACTGGGCCGCGACCGTCCGCGATACCCACTACGTGATCGGATCGGTCGCCGGTCCGCATCCGTTCCCCGTGATGGTTCGCGAGTTCCAGCGCGTGATCGGCGACGAGGCGAGGGCGCAGATCCGTGAGCGCGAGGACGGCGGTCCGGACGCGGTCGTCGCCTGCGTCGGAGGGGGCAGCAACGCGATGGGCATCTTCGCGGCGTTCGTCCGCGATCCGGACGTCCGGTTGATCGGCGTCGAGGCCGGCGGGGTCGGCGAGGGCATCGGGGAGCACTGTCGCTCGCTCACCCGTGGGGAGCCCGGCGTCCTGCACGGGTCCTTCTCGTACCTGCTGCAGGACGAGGACGGTCAGGTCGTCCCGACGCATTCCATCTCGGCCGGTCTGGACTACCCCGGCGTCGGTCCGGAGCACTCCTTCCTCAAGGACAGCGGACGCGCCGAGTACGTGTCGGCCAGCGACCAGGACGCGCTCGCCGGGTTCGCCGTGCTCGCGGAGACGGAGGGCATCCTGCCCGCGCTCGAGCCCGCGCACGCGATCGGATGGCTCCTCGGACGGCCGCTCCCCGAGGGGTCGTTCGTCGTCGTCAACCTTTCGGGACGCGGCGACAAGGACCTCGAGACGGTCCGCGCCGCGCTGGGGTCGATCCCCGCGCCGCCCGCCCGGGCCGCCGATCCGATCGAGGGCGAGACGGCGCCCGGCGCCGACGGTGCCTGACCTCGAGGCCGCGCTCCGCGCCCGGCGCGACGACGGTGGCCGCGTGTTCGTGCCGTACGTGACCGGTGGCCTCGCCGGCGTGGACTCGGGCCACCTGCGCGCGCTCGCGGACGCGGGCGCCGACGCGATCGAGGTCGGGATCCCGTTCTCGGACCCGGTGATGGACGGCGGGGTCATCCAGGAGGCGTCGCGGATGGCGCTCGAGGGCGGGACGTCGCCGGACGCGGTCCTCGCGACGATCGGCGAGGCGGACCTCGACGTTCCCGTCGCCGTGATGACGTACTTCAACCCCGTGCTCCACCGCGGGCTGCAACGGTTCCTCACACGGGCGGCGGACGCGGGCGTGGCGGGGATCATCGTGCCCGACCTGCCGGTCGACGAGGCCGCCGAGCTCGCGACGGCCTGCCGTGAGGTCGGCATCGCACCGGTGCAGCTCGCCGCGCCGGGGTCGGGGCCGGATCGCCTGCGCGCGATCGCCGAGGTCGCGGGCGGGTTCGTCTACTGCGTCGCCACGTATGGCGTGACGGGGGAGCGCGACGCCCTCGGGACGACCGCGCGCGAGCTGGTGGAGGCGCTGCGGCCGATGACGGGGCTCCCCCTCCTCGTAGGGGTGGGCATCGGCACCCCCGAACAGGCGGCCGAGGCGTGCACGTTCGCGGACGGCGTGATCGTCGGGAGCGCGCTCGTCCGGCGTCTCGTCGAGGGCGACCCCGCCGGCGCGATCGCGCTCGCCGAGCGGTTCCGGGCCTCGATCGCCGCCTGAGCGCCCGGTCGATGAACGAGCGCCGGCATCCCCGGGCGCGGTCGTTCTCGTACTCACTGCGTGAGCGTCAGGTGGCTCGCACGGGCGGGATGTGGTAACTACCGTCCCGAGGCGGACCCCGGGTGGCTGTGCCGGGGTCCGTCGTTGCTGGAAGAGACGGTCGGAAGACCGAAGGGGGGAACCGGATGAGGAACCGCAGGTTCTTCGCGCTGCTCGCCCTGTTCGCCGTCCTCACCCTCGTAGCTGCGGCATGCAGCAACGACGATGGCGGCGGCGGCACCGAGACGGGTGGCGGCGGCGAGACGGGCACCCAGACGGGTGGCGCCGTCGATTGTGAGTCGGACGAGTTCGGCTGTGTCGAGATCGCGGCGGGTGAGCCGATCACGCTCGGCACGCTCCAGGCGATCTCGGGCGACACCGCATCGCTCGGGACCGACCAAGTCAACGGCGTGATGCTCGCGATCGACTACCTGGATGGGACGCTCGACGGCACGAACGGGCAGCTGCTCGGCCACGACGTCGAGATCGTCCAGGAGGACGACCTCTGCTCCGCCGAGGGCGGCCAGCAGGGCGCCACGGCGCTCGCCGCGAACGAGGCGATCGTCGCGGTGGTCGGGACGAGCTGTTCGAGCGCCGCGCTCGGCGTCGCCGACCAGATCTTCTCCGACAAGGGGATCTTGCTGATCTCCTCGTCGAACACCAACCCCGGACTGACGTCGGAGGAGGCGCACCAGCCCTTCTACCTCCGCACCGCGCACAACGACAAGATCCAGGGCGCGATCGTCGCCGACTTCGCGCTGCAGGAGCTCGGAGCCACGACGGCCGCCACGATCAACGACGAGAGCCCGTACGCGGACGGCCTCGCGGCCGCGTTCCGTGACTGGTTCACGGCCAACGGCGGCGAGATCGTCGGCCAGGAAGCGATCCAGAGCACGGACACGGATTTCCAGCCCTTGCTCACGTCGCTCGCGGATGCGGCGCCTGACGTCCTGTACTTCCCGGACTTCAACCCGGCGTGCGCGCTGATCGCGCAGCAGGCGCGCGAGATCATGCCCGACACCGAGCTGATCGGCTCGGACGGGTGTCTCGCGACGGACTTCCTTGAGACCGCGGGTGACGCGGCCGAGGGTGTCTACGCGTCCTCGCCGGACCTGAGCACGTTCGCCGGTGGCGAGGCGTACCAGGACCTGATCCGTCAGTACAACGAGACGTTCGGCCAGGCGCCGCCGTCGGTCTTCCACGCGCACGCGTTCGACGCCGCGAACATCCTGTTCGATGCGATCGAGTCCGTCGCCCAGGACGACGGTGGGAACCTGACGATCCCGCGCACCGCGCTCAAGGACGCGATCTTCGCGACCAACGGCTACCAGGGGATCACGGGAACGATCTCGTGCACGCCGCTGGGCGACTGCGCGACCGATGTCACGATCGGCATCTTCGAGGCGCCCGACTGGCCCGTCGAGGGCGGGAACCCGGACGCAGCGGCCGTGTACAGCGACACGAAGACGCTGGAGGAAGTCTCGGTCTAAGCACGACCAGGGGACCAAGCGGATGCGGGCGGGCCGAGCGGCCCGCCCGCAGCGCCGTCCGGGGTCGATGGAATAGGCTCCGCGAACACGATGCCGCCAGCCACCGACGCGCCCGCGCGCACCGCGGGGATGAGCCGA
>DASPIF010000206.1:0-2773 GCA_035629255.1 Actinomycetota bacterium
CGGAACAGCACGCCCTCGCCGACCTCGAGCACCTCGCGCACCTGGAGCCCCTCCGGCGTGACGAACGCGTCGTCGACCGCAAGGCGGTTCGTGTCGGTCTCACGATCGGAGACGAACTCGGCGATCCGTCCGCCCGCCATCCGGCGCGGCGTGTCGTCGGGCAGATCGATCCAGTCCGGATCGGTGCGCTCGCGCAGCAGGGTCGTGGCGCCGGTCGCAGGATCGAGCTCGAGCAACCGCGTCGTCCGCTGGTCGCGCGACTGCACGAGGATCAGCGGCGCACCCGAGTCGGACCACTCGAACCGCGCGAGGTAGGGGTAGGCCTCCGCATCCCACGTCACGTCGGTGCGCGAGCCGTCCTGGACGTCGAACAGATGGAGCGTGACCTTGGCGTTCGCGGTCCCGGCGGCCGGGTACCGCACCGGCCGTGGCGGCGCCGCGGGATCTGTGGGGTCGGCGATGTGCCAGATCGGGAGGTGCCGCTCGTCGACGCGCGTCGCGGCGAGCGTCCGCCCGTCGGGCGACCACCAGTGCCCGCGGTACCGATCCATCTCTTCGGCGGCGACGAACTCGGCGAGCCCCCACGAGACGTCGGGATCGCCGTCGCCGGCGAGGACGCGGTTGCCGTCCTCGATCTCTCGGACGTGGAGCTGTCCCGCGACGACGTACGCGATCCGCTCGCCCGCCGCATCGAGCCGCGGGTCGTCGACGGACCCGGGCGCGGTCAGCTGCCGCGCGGTGCCTTCGACGAGGTCGGCGAGGAACATCCGCCCGCTCACCGCGAACACCGCGCGACGCACGTCCCGGTCGGTCGCGTACGACGTGACGCCCGTCGAAAGCTCTCGCGCGCGCTCGCGCCTCGCGCGCTCGGCCTCGGTGAGGGTGTCCTCGGCCTCCTCGTCCGCGCCGTCGCGCGGATCGAACACGCACCGCTCGTCGCCGCTCGCGACGTCGTAGACCCAGAGGCAGCTGACCGGATCGTCGCCGCCCTTGGTCCGCAGGAACGCGATGCGCTCCCCGTCGGGCGAGATGCGGAACGAGCGCGGCGCCCCGAGCGTGAACCGTCGCGTCCGCGCGATCTGGCGCGGGAACTCGTCGAGCGCGTCGAGCGTCTCGGGCATGGGCGGCGAGCCTACCAACGAGCCTCGCGCCGACCGGCCTGTCACAACCCACCTGCCGAGCGGCATAGACACGTAGGAGCCAGCGGGGGTCCGGTGACCGAGAACCTCGACGACGTCCAGCTGATCGTCCGCTCGTGGCACGAGCCCGAGGTGTTCGGGGTCCTGTTCGAGCGGCACGCCGAGCCGATGCTCGCGTTCTTCGCGCGCCGCACGTTCGACCCGGAGGCGGCCGCGGAGCTCGTCGCCGAGACGTTCGCCGAGGCCTTCGCGAGCCGCCGCGGGTTCCGGGAGCAAGGCGCCGACGGTGCTGCGTGGCTGTACGGGATCGGGCGCCACCTGCTCTCGCGGTACTTCCGATCCGGTCTCGTCGAGGCGCGCGCCCGCCGGCGCCTCGGGATGCCGGAGCGGACGGTGGACGACGACGACTACGACCGCATCGAGGAGCTGATCGATCTCGAGGACGTCGCGACGCAGGTGCGCGCGGTGCTCGCCGAGATCCCCGAAGACCAGCGGGACGCCGTCCGGCTGCGGGTCCTCGACGGACGCACCTACGCCGACGTGGCGGAGGCGCTCGGGGTCAACGAGGCGACGGCCCGCCAACGGGTGAGCCGAGGCCTGAAGCGGCTCGCCACCGCGCTCGACACCGGAGACGACGCACCGATCGAGTTGGAGAGGCAGCGATGGAAACGTCGATCGCGTACCTGAACCAGGTCCACGAGGATCTGCTCGACGCCGCCGCGCGCGAGCGTCATGGCAGCCTCGAACCCTCGCGCGGCGGACGCGTCCGCGGGCCGCGGAACCCGCGCTCGACCGCCGTGATCGCCGCCGCGGCCGCGATCCTCGCGCTCGCAGGCATCGTCGGTGTCATCGCGGAGAACGGCGGCGTTCGTGTGGTCGAAGGCGCCGGGTCGGGCGACGACGGCGGCGGCGGTGGTGCGGTGGCGGCGGAGAGCGGCGCGACCGGCTCGGCGTTCGACGCTGGTAGCGACCAGTCGGGCAACGGGGACGCCCTGCGGGGCACTGTCGGCTATCTCGGCGGATCGGAACGTCCCGCGATCGACGAGACGGCGGGACAGGTGCCGAGTGAGCTCGCGCGTGTGATCCGCACCGCCGAGATCTCGCTCGAGATCGCGCGGGGCTCGTTCGACGCGGTCTTCGGCGACGCCGTCGACATCGCCGAGGACAACGGCGGGTTCGTTGCCGACTCCTCGGCGCGCGAGCGTGCGGGTGATCTGACGATCCGCGTTCCGGCGGACTCCTTCAACTCCACGCTCCGGGCGTTGCGGGATCTCGGGGAGGTCCAGGTCCAGTCGATCCGCGGACAAGACGTGACCGCCGAGTACGTGGACCTCGCCGCCAGGGTCCGGATCGCGAAGGCGCGGCTCGACGTCCTCCTCGACCTCATGAACGAGGCGACCTCGATCGAACAGACGCTCCGCGTGCAGAACGCGCTCGACGACACCCAGCTTCGGATCGAGCAGATCCAGGGTCAGCTCCGGCTGCTCGACGACCGGACGTCGCTCGCGACGATCCACCTCGACCTGCGCGAGGAGGGCGTCGAGCGCAACACCGAGCCCGAGAGCATCCCGAGCGCCTTCGAGCGCGGGATCGACGGCTTCTTCGGCACGATCGGCGTGATCGTGATCGGCCTC
>DASPIF010000207.1:0-9908 GCA_035629255.1 Actinomycetota bacterium
GCCGGCGTGGGTCGCGCTCGAGCCGTGGTACAGGCCCCTGATCGGCGTCCGGTAGTCCGCGTACCCGGGCGCCGGCCGCATGTGGAAGAGCTGATCGACCGAGAGCTCGCCGTGGAAGATGTTCCCGCCGATCAGCCCGAGGTCCTGCTCCATGTCGTACGGCCCGATCACCTGTCGGGCGATCACGCTCGACTTGAAGTTCGGCGCGAGCTCCGTGTACAGGTCGACGATCCGGTCGGCGTAGAGCTCGAGCTCCTCGCGGTGGGGCTCCTTCACCCAGTCGTCGGGCACCCATTGCGTGAACATCGAGAAGTTGTGCACGCCCTCGGGCATCAGGGTCTTGTCGAGCGTCGTCGGGATCACGCCGTCGACGAACGGACGCTCGGCGGCCTTGCGCAGGAAGTGCGCGTCCTGGAACGCTTTCTCCGCGTACTCGGGGCTGAAGCACAGCTCGACCGAGCCCGTGTGATGGTCCTGGAGCTCCTTGCCCGGGTCGGCGATGAAGTCCGGGAGCTCGCTGATCGCGAAGTTGACCTTGACGACACCGCTCCGCGTCTTCCAGTTGCGGATGTCGCGCAGGAAGTCCGCCGGCAGGTCCGACTCGTCGATCAGCTGCTCGAACGCGATCTTCGGGTGGATCGTCGTGACGACGACCGGAGCGCGGAGCTCCTCCCCGCTCTCGAGCGCCACACCGACCGCGCGGCCGCCGCGGACGAGGATCTTCCCGACCTTGGCATTCGTGCGGACCTCGGCACCGAACGACTCGGCGGCCCGACGGCAGGCGTCGGACACCGCGCCCATCCCGCCTTCCTGGAAGCCCCACGACCCGAGGTGCCCGTCGCCGACGTCACCGATCGAGTGGTGGAGCATCACGTACGCGGTCCCCGGCGAGTCGGGACCCGCCCACGTCCCGATCACGCCGTTGACGGTGAGCATCGCCTTGATCGCGTCGGACTCGAACCACTCGTCGAGCAGGTCGCTGACGCTCATCGAGAAGAGCTTCGTGACGTCGGCGACGCCTCGGACGCCGAGCCCGCGCGTCTTCCACGCGACGCGGAGCTGGTCGAGCAGGTCCTTCACCTTGAGCGAGCCGAGCGGCGGCGGGACCTGCAGCAGCAGTGGTCCCATCACGTCCGCGACGCCGGAGAGCCACGCGTCCCACTTCGGGATCATGTCGGCGTCCTTCTTGCTGAACTTGGAGATCGAATCGTGGTTCTTCTTCGCGTCGTCCGCGTAGATCTTGATCGAGCGGCCGTCCGGGAACGCCTGGTAGTACGGACCGAAGGGCGTGACCTTGTAGCCGTGCTGCTCGAGCTGGAGCTCCTTGATCACGGTCGGCGGCATCAGGCTCATGACGTACGAGTAGGTCGTGACCTTGAAGTCCGGGTGCTCCGGCCACGGGCTGCTGGTGTCGGCCGCTCCGCCGATCTTGTCGCGCGACTCGAGGACGACCGTCCTCGCGCCGGCCTTGGCGAAGAACCCGCCGCTGATCAGCCCGTTGTGCCCGCCACCGATCACGATGGCGTCGTAGACGTTCGCCATGGGACGTGCCCCTCCTCCGCGCGCGGTCCTCAGGTCCCCGATGCGGCGCCATCCTTCCACGCGTTTGAACGGTCAGTCAACCTTCAGCGACGGCGCCTGCGTTTGACATCCCTGGTCAAGCGGCTAGATTCCCTGAACCGACGTTCAGGCCAGCCGTCTCGGAGGCCGCTCGTTGGTCGGCGTTCAAACCGGGGGCGGGTCGATGAGCACGGGATCGAAGACGGCGGCGACGAAGGATCGGCATCAGGAGATCCTCGACGCCGCCGCGCGGGTCATCACGGGCCGCGGGCTCGCCGAGACACGCATCTCGGACATCGCCGAGCAGGCCGGCGTCTCGCCCGGATTGATCCTGTACTACTTCGAGTCGAAGGATCGCCTGCTCTCCGAGGCGCTCACCTTCGCGAACGACCAGTTCTACCTTCGCACGAGCCGCGAGATCCGCCGTCTGCCCAGCGCGGTCGATCAGCTCCGACGTCTCGTCGACCTGAGCGTCCCGGGATACCTGCCCGAGTACGGGCGCCTCGACGAGTGGGCGCTGTGGATCGAGGTCTGGGTGCGCGCATTGCGAGACGCCGACATGGCGAAGGACCGCGAGGTCCTGGACGAGCGGTGGAGGTCGCAGCTCGCGGACATCATCCGGGCGGGCAAGGATTCCGGCGAGTTCACGAGCCAGGTCGATACGGACGACCTCGCGATCCGGCTCGCGAGCCTGATCGACGGCCTCGCGATCCAGGTCGTGATGAACGACTCGAAGATCACGACGAGGAAGATGCATTCGACCGTGATGGAGGTCGCGGCGAACCTCCTCGGGTTCTCGCTCGACGGCGCGCGGCCCTCGTAACCGCGTGCGGCCGGTCCCGCTGATCCTCGACGTCGACACCGGCATCGACGACGCCCTCGCGCTCCTGTACGCGTGCGCGTCCGAGGACGCGGACCTGATCGCGGCGACGTGCCTGTACGGCAACGTGACGGCCGACACGTCGGTCCGGAACACGCTCGCGGTGCTCGCGTTCGCCGGTCGGACGGGCGTCGAGGTCGCACGCGGCGCCGAGCGGCCGCTCGTCCGCGACCACGAGATCTTCCCGGTCGTCCATGGCGAGGAGGGCCTCGGCGACGCCGCGGTCGGCGACCCTCCGGGCGAGGTGTCATCCCGCTCGGCGCATCAACTGATCGTCGAGACCGCCCGTGAGCGTCCCGGCGAGGTCGTCCTGGTCGCCGTCGGCCCGCTGACGAACGTCGCGCTCGCGCTCGCCGAGGAGCCCGAGCTGCCGACGCTGCTCCGAGGGATCGTGATCATGGGCGGGGTGTTCGAGGGCCGAGGCAACGTCTCCCCGGTGGCGGAGGCGAACATCTGGCACGATCCCGAGGCGGCGTCGGCGGTCTTCCGAGGATCCTCCGGCGCGCCCGAGGAGAAGCTCCCCGTCTGCATCGGCCTCGACGTGACCGAGCGGGTCCAGATGACCTCGGCGCACCTCGACGACCTATGCGCGTGCGCCCCCGGGTCGCCGCTCTCGGACTTCCTGCGCGATTCGGTGCGGTTCTACATCGACTTCTACGCGTCCTACGGCACCCGGTTCGACGGCGCTGCGCTGCACGACCCGCTCGCCGTGGCGGTCGCGCTCGATCCGGCGCTGGTGACGTTGCAGACCACACGCGTCGAGGTCGAGACGGATGGCACGTGGACGCGCGGGGAGACCGTGGCCGATCTCGACGACGTGCGCCGCAGCCCGTGGGACTCGGGGTGGCCGGCCGACGACAACGCGCGCGTCGCGCTCACGGTGGACGGCGACGCGTTCGTCGATCGCTTCAACGAGCGGCTCCAGCGGTTCGTCACCGCGACCGCGCGGAGCTAGGCCACCGACGCTCCGGGCTCGACGTCGCGGTCCGGGCGGAGCAGCACGACGCCGTGCTCCTCGGACATGGCGCCCAGCACGAGGACCTCGCTCGGGAACCCGGCGATCCGTTTCGGCTCGAACCCCAGCACGCACACGACCTGTCGGCCCAGCAGTTCCTCGCGGGGGTAGTGGGCGATCTGCGCGCTCGACCGACGTGTGCCTCGGGGACCGAAGTCGATCGTGAGCTTCCACGCCGGCTTGCGCGCCTCGGGGAAGTCCTCGACGTCGGTGACGACGCCGATCGCGAGCTCGAGCCGTTCGAACTCCTCGAACGTCGCCGTCACGACGCGGCGCGCTCGAGATCGTCCACGTGCTCCTTGTAGTGCTGGTACGTCTCGCTCGCGAACTCCTCGACCGCCCGATCCGTGATCTCGGGGAGCTCGTTCCAGCGGGCGCGCGCGAGGTCCCGGGCCTCCAGCACCCCCGCCCAGACGGCGTCGGCGTCCATGGCGCGCGCCTGGTCGGCGAACGTCGCGTTCCGTTCGTCCGTGTCGTCGAAGGCGTCGGACTCCGAGAACGTCCCGGCGCGCATGCGCTCCAGCTCGCCCGCGCAGAGCTGGAGCCACCCGGCGACGTGCCAGAGCATCTCCTTGACGGTCCACTCGGGCATCACGTCGGGCGACTCCCACCGGTCGCGAGGGACCAGGAGCACGAGCCGCTCGAAGTCCCCCCAGACGTCGGCTTCCCGCTTCAGGTGTTCGGTCCGTAGGTCGTTCATCCGCCGAGCATACGGGCGTCTACCCTGCCCCGATGGACACCCGGATCGTCCCCGCCGGGCACGACCGGGTCCCCGAGCTCGCCACGCTCCTCGGCCGCGCGTTCGCCGACGATCCGATGATCTCGTTCCCCTTCCCCGCCGGCGATCCGTACGAGCAGGCGCGTCGGATGTTCGAGATCGTGGATCTCCGGTTCGCCGAGGCGAGGCTCGTGTGGGAGGTGCCACCGGCGCGCGGTGTCGCGATGTGGGTGGGCCCGGACGACTTCGACCGCTACCTGCGGATCGAGAACGAGATCCGCGACGAGGTCGAGTCGCTCACCGACGACGGTGGGGCTCGGTACCGCGCCTTCTGGGAGTGGATCGAGGCAGCGCTGCCGGACGAGCGCCAGTGGTTCCTCGGCCTCGTCGACGTCGACGAGCGCGAGCGCGGACGCGGCATCGGGAGCGCGCTCGTCCGCTTCGGTCTGGACCGCGCGGCGCGCGACGGCGTGATCGCGACGCTCGAGACGGCTCGCCCCGAGAACGTCCCGATCTGCGAACACCTCGGCTTCCGCACGTACCTCGAGACCGATGCGCCCGGCGGCGGCCCGCACATGTGGTTCATGCGTGCCGACCCCGCGTGACGCCGACCGCTCCCGGGTAGCCTCGACCCCGTGACCGAGATCGTGCTCTTCCATCACGCACTGGGCCTCACGTCCGGCGTTCGAGGGCTGGCCGACGCGCTCGGCCGCGAGGGACACGTCGTCCACACCCCGGACCTGTACGAGGGGCGGACGTTCGAGGCGATCGACGACGGCGTCACCCACGCGAAGGAGATCGGGTTCGGGACGATCGCCGAGCGCGGGCGCGCCGCCGCCGCGGAGCTCGGTGGACCGCTGGTCTTCGCGGGGATCTCGCTCGGCGTGATGTGCGCGCAGGAGCTCGCGCAGACGACGCCGGGGCGCGCCGCCGTCCTGTTCGCCGGGTGCTTCCCGCCGGAGGAGTTCGGCGGTCCGTGGCCCGAGGGCGTGCCCGCCCAGATCCACATGATGGACACCGACGAGTGGGTGCTCGAGGGCGACCTCGAGGCGGCACAGACGCTCGCCGCGGCCAGGCCCGACGTCGAGCTCTTCCTCTACGAGGGGGACCGTCATCTCTTCGTCGACGAGAGCGCGCCCGACCACGACCCGCAGGCGGCCGCGCTCGCGACGCAGCGGATGCTGACGTTCCTCGCGGGACTGGGCTGAGGCTCAGCCGGCGAGCGGCGACACGCCCCGCTTCGCGAGCTGGTCCGCGATGATGTTGCGCTGGATCTCGGAGGTGCCCTCCCAGATCCGGTCGACGCGCAGCTCGCGGTAGAAGCGCTCGGCGACGTTCTCGCGCATGTAGCCGCGCCCGCCGAAGATCTGGACGGCCCGGTCTGCCACGCGGTTGGCCATCTCGCTCGCGTAGAGCTTCACCATCGAACACTGGGCATGCTGGACCTTGAGGTCGACGCCTCGGTCGATGTTCTTCGCGAGCTCGTACGTCATCAGGCGCGCGGCCCACAGCTCGGTGAGCGAGTCCGCGAGCATGTGCTGGATCGCCTGGAACGCGATGATCGGCTCGCCGAACTGCACCCGCGCCTTCGCGAACGCGGTCGCGTCGGTGATCAGCCGGTCCGCGGCGCCGCAGCATCGCGCGGCGATCATCAGCCGCTCGTAGCGGAACCATTCGTACGTGAAGTCGAGCCCGTCACCCTCCTTGCCCACGAGGTTCGTCGCGGGGACCCGCGCATCGCGGAACTCGACGATCGCGTGCGAATCGGGATACGTGTGCGAGTACGCGGGCTCGCGCACCAAGACGACGCCGGGCGTGTCCTTGTCGACGAAGAACATCGCGTGCGACCCGGCGTTCGGCCCGTCGGCGATCTTGCCCTGGAAGAAGAGGTAGCTCGCGGTGTTGTACGAGGTCACGTGCCACTTCGTGCCGTTGAGCACGTAGTCCTCGCCGTCGCGACGAGCCGTCGCCTCGATCGCGTCGACGTCGGAGCCCGCGCCGGGCTCGGTGATCGCGTAGCACTCGTGCGCTTCGCCCCGGATCGTCGGGAGGATCCAGCGCTCGAGCTGCTCCTTCGACACGACGGCCGGCGCCCACTGGGGCGGCGTGTGGACGCACCACCCGAGCGCGTTCGTGACCCGACCGATCTGCTCGGAGACGAGGACCTGCTGCAACGTCGTCATCCCCGTCCCGCCGAGCTCCTTCGGCATGTTCATCGCGAACAGGCCGAGCTCCTTCGCCAGCCGGTGATGTCGCTCGCGTGCCTCGGCCGGGATGCGGCCGCGGTTCGTCTCGGCCTCGACCTCGAGCGGGATCAGCTCCTCGTCGACGAATCGCCGAGTGCGCTCCTGGATCTCGCGGTCCTCGTCCGAAAGCGGATACGTGCTCATGGCGGGAGCATAGCCCGCCGCTTGAACGGCGGTTCAGACCGCGCGTCCGTCAGGAGATGAACTCGAGGCGGTCGCGGTTCGCCTCGATCTTCGCGAGCGAGTCCGGGTCGACCGCGTGATCGCGGTCGGGACTCTCGACCTCGGCGCTCTCGCCGAACAGCTCGCCGCTCAGGTACCGCTGCCCGGTGTCCGCGATCACGGTCGCGATCCGACGTAGCTCGGGATGCTTCGCGAAGACCTTCGCGGCCGCGACGACGTTCATCCCGCTCGACGGCCCGACGAGGAGCCCCTCCTCGCGCGCGATGCGGCGAGCCATCTCGAGCGACTCCTCGGTCGAGACGGTCACGATCCCGTCCATGCACGCGAGGTCGAGGTTCTTCGGGACGATGCCGTCGCCGATCCCTGGGACGCCGTGCGGCCCCCACGCTCCCTCCGAGATCAGGGGGCACTCGGACGGCTCGACGGCGTAGGCCTTCGCGTCGGGTCGGCGTTCCTTGAGCGCCCGGGCGACACCGGTGATCCATCCCCCCGTCCCTTGGGAGGCGACGACGGCGTCGATCCCGCCGCCCGTCTGTTCCCAGATCTCGAGGCCCGACGCCATCTGCGCGTTCGGGTTGTCGGGGTTCTCGAACTCGCCGGGGAAGAAGAACGTGCCGGGATCCTCCGCGACGAGCTCCTTCATCTTCGCCAGCGCGAGATCGATGTCGGTGCCCGCGCCCGGGGTGAGGACGAGCTTCGCGCCGTAGGCCTCGATCATCCGCTTGCGCTCGTCGCTCATCCCCTCGGGCATCACGATCACGCAGGGATAGCCCTTGATCGCGGCAGCCGCGGCGCACGCGATCCCGGCGTTCCCGGTGCTGCATTCGATGATCGTCATGCCGGGACGCAGCGCGCCACGCGCCTCGGCGTTGCCGAGCATCTCCCGGTAGATCCGATCCTTCACCGAGCCGGTCGGGCCGTACCACTCGACCTTCGCGACGAGCTCGAGGCCGGCGGGCGCGACACGCCCGAGCCGGACGAGCGGCGTGCGTCCGACGGCGTCGAGGATCGACGACGCGGGGTGGCGCGCGGCATCCCACTCGATCGGCACGGTCCCTCCTGGCCCGGGGTGGCAACGGTATCTGAACGGCCGTTCAGTGCGCTAGTCCTCGGTTGCGGCGCGAGCAACCGACGGGTCACGTCGGCCGCCCCGCGCGGATGACGCGGTGCCGTCCGGACGCGACGTCGCGCTCATCGAGGCCTCCGCTCGACGAAGCCGAGGCGCCTCGAGATCGCGTCGGCGGCCTCGATCGTCTGCTGCCCGACCCTCGGGAGATCGACGGGCCGCAGACGGAAGGACGGTCCGCTCACCGAGAGCGCGGCCAGGACCTTCCCGTCACCCTGGCGCACGGGGGCGGCGACGGCGGTGAGCCCGACCTCGAGCTCCTCGAGGGTCTGGGCGTAGCCGCGGCGGCGTACCTCGTCGAGCTGGGACCTGAGCGCGTCCGCCGACGTGACCGAGCGCGGCGTCGCGCCATCGAGCGGCTGGGCGAGGCGCCGGTCTCGCTCTTCCTCCTCCATGAACGCCAGGAGGACCTTCCCGGTCGACGTCGTGTGGAGCGGCGTCCGCTTGCCGACCCAGCTCACGCTCACGATCGACCGCGTACCCGTGACCTGGTCCACCGACACGACGTCGTCACCGGACAGGACGCCGATCGTCACGGTCTCGTGGGTCCGCTCCGCGAGGTCGTCCATCGCCGCTCGGGCCGAGCTCACGAGATCCAGTCGGGCCATCGCCGCGCCGGCGAGCCGCACGAGGCCGAACCCGAGCCGGTACCGGTCGGTCTGCGGGTCGCGCTCGAGGAGGCCGCGCTCGGCCAGCGTGGCCGCGAGCCGAGACGCCGTCGCCTTGTGGACCGCCAGACGGCGTCCGAGCTCGGTGACGCCGAGCTCTCCGGCGTCCGCGACGAGCTCGAGCGCGCTCAACGCGCGGTTGACCGAGCGCAGGGACGTCGGATCGTCGGGGCTCGCCGAGGTGTCTCGCATCGCGCAACACCGAGCCTAGCCGCGGACCGTGCTCGCCGCTACGCTGCGCCCTCACTCACCCGGCGAGGACGGATGCGGTACTGGCGCGCGGCCGAACCGAAGAGCTCGTACGAGGTCGTGATCGTCGGCGCGGGCGGCCATGGGTTGTCCACGGCGTACTACCTCGCGAGGAACCACGGCATCACGGATGTCTGCGTCGTCGAGAAGGGATGGCTCGGCGGCGGCAACATGGCGCGCAACACCACGATCATCCGGTCCAACTACCTCTGGGACGAGTCGACCGCGATCTACGAGCACTCGCTCAAGCTGTGGGAGGGGCTCGAGGACGATCTCGGGTTCGACCTCCAGTTCAGCCAGCGCGGCGTCTTGAACCTGGCGCACCACCTCGGCGACGTCCGAGGCGCTCATCGGCGGGTCTACGCCAACGTCCTGAACGACGTGGACGCCGAGTGGCTCGACGCCGACCGGGTGAAGGAGCTCGTGCCGATCCTCAACACCTCGCCGGCGCTGCGGTATCCCGTGCACGGCGCGACGTACCAGCGGCGAGCGGGGGTCGCGCGCCACGACAAGGTCGCGTGGGGCTACGCGACGGCGGCGGACCGGCTCGGCGTCGACCTCGTCGAGCACGCGGAGGTGACGGGGTTCGTCCGCGGCGCACGCGGTCGCGTCGAGGGTGTCGAGACGACGCGCGGCACGATCGGCGCGACGAAGGTCGCCGTCGTAGCGGCGGGCCACACCAGCGTGCTGGCCTCGATGGTCGGGCTCCGCCTGCCGTTGCAGTCGCACCCGCTGCAGGCGCTCGTATCCGTGCTGCTCGAGCCGGTGCTCGACACGGTCGTGATGTCGAACGCGGTCCACGTGTACGTGTCGCAGGCCGACAAGGGCGAGCTCGTGATGGGCGCGGGGATCGATCGGTACAACGGGTACGCGCAACGCGGCTCGTTCCACGTGATCGAGCACCAGCTCGCGGCCGCGATCGAGCTGTTCCCGATCTTCGAGCACGCGAAGCTGCTCCGGACGTGGGGCGGCATCGTCGACGTGTGTCCCGACGCGTCACCGATCCTCGGGCCGACACCGATCGACGGGCTCTTCCTCAACTGCGGGTGGGGCACCGGTGGGTTCAAAGCGACGCCGGGGTCGGGATGGGTGTTCGCGGACACGATCGCGAACGACGAGGCGCATGCGCTCGCACGGCCGTTCGCCCTGGAGCGGTTCACGAGCGGCGCGCTGATCGACGAGCACGGCGCCGCGGGGGTCGCGCACTGATGCGCGCAGGCGGGGTGACGCACTGATGCAGGCGCGGACGGTGAAGCGGCTCGC
>DASPIF010000208.1:0-3199 GCA_035629255.1 Actinomycetota bacterium
TGCTCCGCCGCCACGACGAGATCGTTCGCGTACGGGAGGTCCTTCCACAACACCTCGAACGCATCGAGGACCGAGCGGCGGAGCTCGCCCGCTCGTTGGAGCGCCGCGTCCAGCTTCGCCAACCGAGCATCGTCGTCACCCTCGGCGAGCAGGTCGAGGCGCGCGAAGGCCTCGCGTCGCGGGACGCCGTAGGCGCGGAGCCGACGGAGGAAGCTCCTCGCGGCCGCGGGCGAGAGCCGGCCGAGCTCGGACGTCAGCAAGGTCTCCACGAGCGCGTCGCGATCCTCGTCCGTCGCGGCGAGCCATCGCAGCGCGACGACGAACGGACGCGTCGCAGGGATCGAGGCGGGCGAACCGGTGGCGTCGCTCGTGAACGGAACACGCGCGTCGTCGAGCGCCCGCCGCATCCCGGCGGCATGGGCGTCGAACCGACGGACGACGACCGCGAGATCGCGCCACGCCACGCCCTCGTGGATGTGGATCCGGCGGAGCTCGCGAGCGACGGCCGTGTGCTCCTCGGAGACGTGCGGCGCGCGCCACGCCTCGACGGTGGCCGGGGGCGGGCGATGACGTGTGCGGAGCTCGACGACGGGCCCCCGCGCGAGGAAGCGCCGGAACGGCTCGTCGCTCGTCCCCTGGAACGAGTAGACGTGCGCGTCGAGGTTTCCGGCGACCACGAGCGACGTCGGCCGGAGCGCCGTGACGAGCGTCTCGGCCGCGACGGTGGAGTCGTGCGCGTCGTCGACCATCACGTGGTCGAACGGCGGCACGCCGTCGCCAGCCGCCGAGGCGGCTCGGACGAGGAGCCCGGCGAAGTCGACCTCGCCCGCCGCGTCGAGCACGTCGAGGTACGTCCCGAGGAACGTCGCGAGCTCCGACCAGCCGCCGAGCCCGCGGCCCCGGGCGGCCTCCGCGATCTGCTCGGGCGTCCTGAGCGCCTCCTGGGCGCGGATCACGAACTGGCGGACCTCGTCGGCGAAACCGCGGAGACCGAGCAACGCCCCATACGCGGGCCAGGCGGCGGGATCCTCACCCTCGAGCAGTTCGCGGACGCGCGCGAACTGATCCGCGGACGACAAGACGGCCGGCGGCTCGGCGTATCCGAGCGCCGCGTACCGCTGACCGAGGACGTGGTACGCCAGGCCGTGCGTCGTCACGACCACGAGGTCGGGGAGCGCGACGCCGAGCCGCTCGAGCAACGACGCCCGGGCCTCGTCGCGCGCGCGGCGAGATCCGACCACGAGCGCGACGCGCTCGGGATCGGCCCCGCCCTCGATCAGCCGCGCGAAGCGCTCGCGCAGGACGAGCGTCTTCCCCGCGCCGAACCCTCCGCTCGCGACGAGCGCGCCGGCGCGGTGGTCGAGCACGCGGAGTTGATCGGGATCGGGGGTGAAGGGGGCCACGATGCGGACAGGGTACCGGTCACTTCCGACACGCTCGAACGGCTACGCGCGTCGCGTGGCGTACCTGACGATCGCACCCGCGTCGACCGCGCCGACGAGGCGTCCGTGGTCCACGACGATCGCCGCGCGCTGCGTCCCGAGCCGCTCGAGCACATGCTCCAGCGGCTCGTCCGGTGCGGCCGTGACCACCTGGTCGAGCGGGATCGTCGCCTCGCGGACGGGCCGGAGCGGGTCACGGGATCCGAGCTCGCGCGCCGAGGCGAACGAGACCATGCCGATCACCACGCCGTCGTGCACGACGGGGAACGCCTCGTCCTCGCGACCACGCAGGAAGCGGTCGAGCGCGTCGGACAACGTGAGATCGGCGGGCACCGCCGTGGGCGGTGGATCCATCGCGTCCGCGACGGTGGCGTCCACCAACCGGCGGTCGAGGACGATCCGCTGTTGCGCCGCTCGCGCGCCCTGGAAGATGAACGAGCCGATCAGACCGAGCCACACGGCGCCGAAGAGGTCGTTCCGGGTGACCCGGAGGATCGCGAGGCCGAACAACGCGACGCCGACGGCCATCCCCCCGTACGAGGCGACGCGCGTTCCCTTGTCGCGGTCGCGCGTGATGCCCCACACGGCGGCCTGGAGCATCCGCCCGCCGTCGAGCGGCAACCCAGGGAGCACGTTGAAGATCGCCATCGCGACGTTGATGCGCGCGACGACGAGCATGATCTCGGCGACGGGCTCCGCCGGGGCCGCACCGCCCACATCCGCCGCGGGATCGACGATCCCGGCGACGACCCAGAGCACGGCGCCGATCACGAGACTCGTCACGGGGCCGAGGGCGGAGATCGCGAACGCGGGGCCGGCACCCTTCTGCTCGGAGCGGGCGGCCGTGAAGCCGCCGAAGAACACCAGCGTGATGCCCTCCACGGCGATGCCGGAGATCCTCGCGGTGACCGCGTGCGCGAGCTCGTGCAGGAACACGGAGAAGAAGAAGAGCGCCGCGCCGAGCACGGCGTACGCGAGGGCACCCTGCGTCCCGAGCCCGGCGTCGGCGAACCACCCGTACAACGTGTACACCGCGAGCACCGCGATCCAGATCCACGACGAGTCGACGTTGACGGGGATGCCTGCGACCGTCGCGACGCGGAACGACCGACCGAACATCACCGCAGCGTACCGGGGCCGCTCCCGAACGCGGACGAGGTGAGAGGCCGGCGTCTACGAGACGATGTGACGCGATGCGGAGCACCGAGCACGACCCATCGGGATCGCAGGCGCATCGGGGCCACGCGCTCGCGGCCGGTGCGCTCGTCGTGGCGGTCGGGCTGATCGGCGCCTGGCTCGGGATGCTGCTGCTCGCTCGGAACACGGTCGCGATGGGGCCGTTCCGGGTCGAGCTCGATGCGGGGTTCGGGCGGGGCGAGACGCGCGTCGGGTTACCGCCGTTCGGGGCGCTCCTCGCGGACACGCATCTCGCGCCGCTCGGGCTCTCGGCGACCTTGCGGGACATCGGCGTGCAGGAGCTCACCGACGCGGTGAACCGCGTCGGCGTCGAGGGTCTGGCCGCCGCGCTCGAGCGCGACGCTCGCGAGGAGATCCCGGCGATGGCGATACGGGTCTTGGTGTCCGGGACGGTCGGGGCGCTGATCCTCGCCGTGCTCGCGTTCCGGACACGATGGCGGCGGATCGTCGTCGCCGGCGTCGTCGGGATGTCCGGGGTCGCGGCGTGCGAGCTCGCGGCCGTCGCGACGTTCGAGACCGCGGCGTTCCAACAGCCCCGGTACTCGGGGTCGTTGGCGCTG
>DASPIF010000209.1:0-2169 GCA_035629255.1 Actinomycetota bacterium
TCATCGCGATGGTCGACGGGGAGCCCGCCGCCGTCTGCGAGGCGTACGTGCTCGGCGATGTGGGTCAGGTCGAGGACGTCAACACCCTCGAGGGCTTCCGCGGCCGAGGGCTCGCGAGCGCGATCGTGCTCGCCGCCGCCGACTGGACGCGATCGCGAGGCGCGGACCTCGTCTTCCTGATCGCCGACGACGATGACTGGCCGAAGGGCCTGTACCGACGGCTCGGTTTCGACGATGCGTTCCGGACGTGGGGGTTCACGAGGGTCATCGACACGTAGCGTCGCCTACGACCGGAGCACGAACCCACCCCTACAATCGGCGTCCATGCCCGCCATCGAGCTGGTCGCCGCGCGCGAGATCCTCGATTCGCGAGGGAACCCGACCGTCGAGGTCGACGTGGTCCTCGGGGACGGTTCGTTCGGCCGCGCGGCCGTGCCGAGCGGCGCCTCGACGGGGGAGCACGAGGCGGTCGAGTTGCGCGACGGCGAGCTCGAGCGGTTCGGCGGCAAGGGCGTGATGCGGGCCGTCAGCAACGTGAACGACGTGATCGGCCCGGCGCTCGTCGACGAGGACGCGCTCGATCAGCGCGCGGTCGACGCCCTGCTGCTCGAGATGGACGGGACGCCCGGCAAGTCGAACCTCGGCGCGAACGCGATCCTCGGCGTCTCGCTCGCCGTGGCGCATGCGGCCGCGGACTCGCTCGGCGTCCCGCTGTATCGCTACCTCGGCGGCCCGAACGCGCACGTCCTGCCGGTGCCGTTCATGAACGTGATCAACGGCGGCGCGCACGCGGACAACGAGCTCGAGCTCCAGGAGTTCATGCTCGCGCCGATCGGGGCGGCGTCCTTCGGCGAGGCCGTCCGCTGGTGCGCCGAGATCTACCAGTCGCTCAGATCGCTGCTGATGGCGCGCGGTCTGTCGACCGGTGTCGGCGACGAGGGCGGGTTCGCCCCCGAGCTCTCGACCGCCCACGACGCGCTCCACCTGATGACCGAGGCGATCGAGAAGGTCGGCCTCGAGGTCGGCGACGAGGTCTCGCTGGCGATGGATCCCGCCGCGTCGGAGATCTTCCGCGACGGCGCGTACCAACTCGAGGGCAAGGCGCGGAGCTCGCAGGAGATGGTCGAGTTCTGGCGCGGGCTCGTCGACGGGTTCCCGATCGTCTCGCTCGAGGATCCGCTCGCCGAGGACGACTGGGAGGGATGGGCCGCGCTCACGAGCCATCTCGGTCGCCGCGTGCAGATCGTCGGCGACGACCTGTTCGTGACGAACCCCGAGCGGCTGACGCGCGGGATCGCCGAGGGCGTCGGCACCGCGATCCTGATCAAGGTCAACCAGATCGGCTCGCTCACCGAGACGCTCGACACGATCGCGCTCGCGACACGCAACGGGTACCGCTCGATGGTGAGCCACCGGTCGGGAGAGACCGAGGACACGACCATCGCCGATCTCGTGGTTGCGACGAACGCCGGTCAGATCAAGTCCGGCGCCCCGACGCGTGGCGAGCGGACGGCGAAGTACAACCGGCTGCTCCGGATCGAAGAGGAGCTCGGCGACGGCGCTCGCTACGCCGGGGCTTCGGCCGTCCTCCAGGAGCCCGCATGAGCACCCAGGCCGCTCGTGGCCGGCCGCTCTCGCGCGAGGGTCCTCGGGTCACCGCGCGCGCCGCGGGCCTGCTCGTGGCGGTGATGTTCCTCGCGCTCCTCGCGCTCGTGCCGGCTCGCGCCTCCCTCGATCAACGCTCGAAGATCGCCGAGCTCGAGCGCCAGGCGGCGCAGCTGCACGTACAGAACGAGCGTCTCGCCGCCGAGATCGAGAAGCTCCACGACCCCGTCGAGCTCGAGCGCCTCGCGCGCGAGTGCCTCGGCATGGTCGCGCCGGGAGAGACCGCGCTGATCATCCCGGGCGGCGGAGGCGCCGACCGCGTCGATTGCTGAGCGTCGGATTGACGGCCCGAACGGGCCGATGGGAGACTCGCGCCTGAGCCCGGCGATCAGCGCCGGGGCGCCCATCGTTCGAGGAGGAGAAACTGGCAGATCTCGAGGTCGGGGCGGTCGTCGATGGGACCGTCTCGCGGATCACCCCCTACGGAGCGTTCCTGACGCTCGAGGGCGGGAAGGTCGGGCTCGTGCACATCTCCGAGATCGACCGCAACTACGTCAAGGACGT
>DASPIF010000210.1:0-5038 GCA_035629255.1 Actinomycetota bacterium
CATCGAGTCGCGCTCGCGGACCGTCACCTGCCGATCCTCGAGCGAGTCGAAGTCGACGGTGACGCAGAACGGCGTTCCGACCTCGTCCTGGCGCCGGTACCGGCGGCCGATCGAGCCGGCGTCGTCGTAGTCGCTCATCCATCTCGGCTTGACGAGGTCGTGCACCGCGCGGGCCGTCGGGACGAGCTGGTCGTTCCGGGACAGCGGCAGGATCGCGACCTTCATCGGCGCGAGGTCCTTGTGCAGCGCGAGGTACGACCGCTTCTCGGTCCCGCCCTTTGCGGTGGGCGCTTCCTCCTCGCGGTATGCGTCGATCAGCGTCGTCAGCACGACGCGGTCGACGCCGGCCGCAGGCTCGACGACGTAGGGCAGGTATCGCTCGTCGTTCTCCTGATCGAAGTACGTCAGGTCTTCGCCGCTGGCCTCCTGGTGAGCCGCGAGGTCGAAATCGGTGCGGTTCGCGATCCCCTCGACCTCCTGCCAGCCGAACGGGAACTCGTACTCGATGTCCGAGGCCGCCTTCGCGTAGTGCGCGAGCTCGTCCGCCTCGTGCGCGCGGAGGCGGAGCTTCTCCTTGCGGATACCGAGGTCGACGTACCACTGGAGCCGCGCGTTCACCCAGTACTCGAACCACTCGTCGTCCGTTCCCGGCTTCACGAAGAACTCCATCTCCATCTGCTCGAACTCGCGGGTGCGGAAGATGAAGTTCCCCGGCGTGATCTCGTTGCGGAACGACTTGCCGATCTGGGCGATGCCGAACGGGATCTTCTTGCGCGACGTTTGCTGGACCGTGGCGAAGTCGACGAACATCCCCTGTGCGGTCTCCGGGCGGAGGAACGTGACGCTCGCGTCGTCCTCGACGGGACCCATGTGCGTCTTGAACATCAGGTTGAAGTGGCGGGAGTCCGTGAAGTCCGCTCCGCCGCAGTTGAGGCACTTCCGGGGGTCGGGGAGGTGGTCCTCGCGGAACCGTTGGTGGCAGCTCAGGCACTCGACGAGCGGGTCACTGAAGCCCCCCACGTGGCCGCTGGCCTCCCACACGCGGGACGACATGATGATCGCGGCCTCGAGCCCGACGACGTCGTCGCGGAGCTGGACCATCGTGCGCCACCAGGCGCTCCGGACGTTGCGTCGCAGCTCGACCCCCAGGGGGCCGTAGTCCCACGACGAACGGAGGCCGCCGTAGATCTCGCTGGACTGGAACGCGATCCCCCGGCGTTTCGCGAGGGAGGTGACGGCCTCCATGAGGTCGGCCATGGCGGGCAACTCCTTTCCCGGTCGCTGGCAGCGGCCGCTGGCGAGCGACCGAGTCTACGGTCGAGTCGAGGTCGCTCCCGGCCGATACCTGTTGCGAGATGACGGCATCCCGGACCTGCCGTGCCTGTGGCGCCGACCTCCGGGGCGACGTCATGTGGTGCCTGCGCTGCTACGAGCCGATCCGCCAACTGACGCCTCGCGACCCGGGAGCGCCGACGATCACGTTCCTGCGTGACCCGAACGAGGGCGCGGAGCGCTCCCGGTGGCGGGCCGGGGTCAACACGTTCGGCCCCGTCGGGCGCATCGTGACCACGCTCCTCGTCATCGCGTTCGCTCCGTGGACGACCAACGCGGTCGCCCTCATCGTCCTGTGGCCGATCTACTTCGTCGGGGCCGCGATCGTGCTCCGCGCCACGTGGAAGAAGGACGACGTCGTCCACGCCTCGATCGCCGAGATGGCCGTCGTGGGCCGTTCGGCGCCGACGTCGCCGGACCTGCGACCGACGTCGCCGCCACCCGATGGGGCGCTTCGCCCACGGCCTCGGGGGTAGGGGTGTTCCTGACCGCTCACGTCAGGAGGCAGCGATGCAGACAAGCTCAGGCAGCGTCGTCAAGGTCATCGAGCTCGTGGGGAACTCGCCCAACTCGTTCAGCGACGCGGTCCGCAACGCGGTGAAGACGGCGTCGCGGACGATCCGGAACATCAGCGGGGTCGACGTGATCTCCTCGAGCGCCGAGGTCGGCGCCGACGGCGAGCTCACCAACTACAAGGTGAACGTGAAGATCGCGTTCGTGATCGAGAGCTCCGAGGCCGCGAGCGCCGGCTGAGCAGGGCCGCTACTCGGACTCGTTCTCCGCGATCGCGCCGAAGCGCCGCGAGCGCTTCTGGTAGTCGCGGATCGCCTCGTACAGGTTCTCGCGGCCGAAGTCCGGCCAGTAGACCGGGGTGAAGTACAGCTCCGAGTACGCCGCCTGCCACAGCAGGAAGTTGCTGATCCGCTCCTCGCCGCTCGTCCGGATGATCAGGTCCGGGTCGGGCATGTCCGCGTGGTACAGACGGCTCGAGATCGACTCGGGCGTGATCTTCTCGCCCTTCAGTCTCCCCGCGTCGTGATCCTCGAGGATCCGCTTCACCGCGTCGACGACCTCAACGCGGCCGCCGTAGTTGAACGCGATCGTCAGCGTCATCCCCGTGTTGCGTCTCGTCAGCTGCTCGGAGATCTCCATCTCCTTGAGGACCGAGCGCGGCACCTTCCAGTTGCGGCGCCCCATGAACCGGACGCGGACGTTCATCCGGTGGAGCTCGTCGCGGCGGCGGCGGAGCAGCCCTCGGTTGAACCCCATCAGGTAGCGGACCTCCGACGGCGGCCGGTTCCAGTTCTCGGTCGAGAACGCGAACATCGTCAGCCACCCGAGCCCCACCTCGTTCGCCCCGACGACCGTGTCCCACATCGCAGACTCGCCGGCGGCGTGTCCCTCGGTCCTGGGCAGCCCGCGCTGCTTGGCCCACCGGCCGTTCCCGTCCATCACGATGCCGACGTGCCGCGGCAGCCGGTCGTGGTCGAGATCGTGAAGGTACGTGCTCACGGGACCAGGCTCCTCGCGAGGATCGGCAGGCTCTTCATCCGCCGCTCGAGGTGGTACTCGGCGAACCCGAACAGGAGCCCGCGGGCCTCGCGTCGTGTGCGTGGGTCGACGCTCGTCTCGCCCGCCTCGACCATCCCCGTCCCACCCAGCATCGCCAGATGCTCGAGCGCCGGGGTCGACACGGGACCAGCATCGAGATCGGCGTCCGAGACGCAGACGGCGCCACCCTGGCCGCTCCCGAACCGCTCCGGCGAGGGCCGGCCGCAGATCGCGCAGGCGGTCAGGCTCGGGTGGAACCCCGAGAGCGAGAGCATCTTGAGGAGGAACGACTCGGTCACGGCGGCGGCGTCCTTCGGTCCGGCGTCGAGCGCCCGGAGCCCCGTGAGGAGGAGCATGAACAGGCGCACGTTGCGTTCATGTTCTTCGGCAACCTTGTCTACCGCCTCGAGCATCGTCTCGCCCGCGGCGAACCGTTCCAGGTCGTCGCGGAGCGCAGGGAACGACGAGACGATCTCGGCCTGGCTGATCGTGTCGAGGGCGCCCCTACCCCGGTAGACCATCAGGGACACGTGGGTGAACGGCTCGAGCCGGGCGCCGAACCGGGAGGTCGTCTTCCGGATGCCCTTCGCCACGGCCCGGACCTTGCCCGAGCCCTGGGTCATCACGGTGACGATCTTGTCGGCCTCGCCCAGCTTCTGGGAACGCAGGACGACGCCCTGTTCCTTGTAGAGGGGCATCCCTCGCATCGTAGTGGGGCGGTTGTGGCCATCCCGGGAGGCCCTGTTGCGAAACCGTGACTTCCCTGAGGCGGTCGCCCGGCTAGGTGCCGATCGGATGCCAGACGGTCTTGAACTCCATCAGGGACGTGATCTCGAAGGGGCTCTGAGCCTCGGGATCGAACGGGTCGCCGTCCGCGCCGCGGTGGACCCGTTTCACGTTCTCGGCGGCGAGCTCGTCCACCTGCATGGCCAGCTCCTCGGGGACGCCCGTCGCGTCGATCGCGTTCACGTCCATGTGCCCGGCGAGCCATGGGACGAGCTCGGCGGTGAACCCCGTGAGCAGGTTCACCACGCCTCCGGGGACGTCTGAGGTCGCGAGGACCTCTCCGAGCGAGACCGCCGGGAGCGGCGAGCGTTCGCTCGCGATCACGACGGCCGTGTTCCCGCTCACGATCGCGGGGGCGATCCGCGAGACGAGCCCGAGCAGCGACTGATCGTTCGGCGCGACGACGCCGACGACGCCCGTCGGCTCGGGGATCGTGAAGTTGAAGTAGTCGCCGGCGACCGGGTTCGTTCCCCCCAGCACCTGACCGATCTTGTCCGACCATCCCGCGTACCAGACCCAACGGTCGATCGCGGCGCTGACGCCACGCGCGGGATCCGATGCCCCCGCGTCGTTGAGCTCGGCCTCGAACTGCGCGCGACGGCCCTCCATCAGCTCGGCGACGCGGTACAGGATCTGGCCGCGGTTGTATGACGTCATCGCCGCCCAGCCGGGCTGCGCGGCGCGAGCCGCTTTGACCGCGTCGCGGAGGTCCTTCCGAGACGCCCTGGCGGCGCGAGCCAGGATCCGCCCGTCGTGCGACGTGACCTCGTACGAACGACCGCTCTCCGAACGGGGGAACGCACCGGCGATGTACAGCTTCGCCGTCCGCTTGATGGGGACCCGGCCGCCGGTCGCGGTCACGGGCGGGACATCCCGTCGAGGTCGAGGTACGGCTCGAGGCCCTGGAGACCGCCCTCGCGGCCGAAGCCGCTCTCCTTGTAGCCGCCGAACGGGCTCGTGGGGTCGAACCGGTTGAACGTGTTCGCCCAGACCACGCCGGCGTTCATCCGCTGCGCCATCCACAGGATCCGCGAGCCCTTCTCGGTCCAGATCCCGGCGGAGAGCCCGTACGGGGTGTTGTTGGCCTTGTCGACGGCCTCCTGCGCGGTGCGGAACGTGAGGATCGACAGGACCGGCCCGAAGATCTCCTCGCGCGCGATGCGGTGGCTCTGCGAGACGTTCGTGAACAGCGTGGGCCGGAACCAGAAGCCGCGCTCCGGGAGCGCGCACTCGGCCTGGTACATCTCCCCGCCCTCGTCGACACCGGCCTCGACGAGGTCGGTGATCTTCTCGAGCTGCTGCCGCGAGTTGATCGCGCCGACGTCGGTGTTCTTGTCGAGGGGGTTCCCGACGCGGAGCGTCTGGAGTC
>DASPIF010000211.1:0-4421 GCA_035629255.1 Actinomycetota bacterium
CCACCGTGTACCGCGTGCCGCGGTAGTCGCCGAGGAGACCACGTCCACGACCCCCGGGCATGCGGAAGTCATCGTGATGACGGCGACCTCGACGAGGCCCCGACACATGCTCAGTAGAGGAACATCGGCTTGCCGTCCACGTGCCGGATCTTCGGCCGGTACGCGTCCGCGTCGTACAACGCGCCGACGTCCACGCGCTTCACGCCCTGCCGCGTGACGCCGAGCGGCACGTTCACGTAGTTGCCGTTGCGCAACGCGACGAGCCGGCCGAACTGCCGCTCCGTCACGAGATCCGCGGCCATCACGGCGTAGTTGATCGCCACCATCAGGTCGAGGGAATCCGGGGACCCCGACCGCATCAGGTACCCCACCTGCTGGTTGATGATCCCTTCCCCGGTGATGTCGTGCAGGAGGTCGCCGGTCCTCTGGCCGATGCCGCCGAGCTTGCGGTGGCCGTACGCGTCTTCCTTCCCGCCCTGGACCATCTCGCCGCCGACCATCGTCGCGCCCTCGGAGATCGTCATCATCGCGTAGTTGCTCGGGATCGCACGCTTGTCGCGCATCAGGAGCGACGCGAGCCGCTCGATGTCGAAGGGCACCTCGGAGATCAACGCGCGCTCGACGCCCGCGAGGTACGCGGAGACGAGCGACGTCTCGCCGCTGTAACGCCCGAAGACCTCGACCACGGCGATGCGCTCGTGCGAGCCCGCGCTGGTGCGGAGCTGATGGACGAAGTTCACGGTCCGCGTGATCGCCGTCGAGAACCCGATGCAGTAGTCCGTGCCGTGGACGTCGTTGTCCATCGTCTTCGGGATCGCGACGACGGGCACGCCTTCGTCGTGGAGGCGGAGCGCGAACGACAGCGTGTCGTCGCCGCCGATCGGGATCAGCGCGTCGATCCCGAGCTCCTCGATCACCCGCAAGCAGTGCGCGGTGTGGTCACGCTTCTCGTCGCCCTCGCGTCCCTCCTTGAGGAAGTCGGGCTCCTCGTCGGGACGCACCTTCGCCGGGTTGGTCCTGGACGTGTGCAGGATCGTCCCACCCGTCCGGTCGATCGTGCGCACCGCGTTCGGGTCGAGCGGCAAGATGTTCGCGGCGACGCTCTCGGGATCGGCCGGGTTGGTCTCGAGGAGACCGGCCCAGCCGCGGCGCAGCCCGACGACCTCGTAGCCCTCCTCGATCGCGCGCAGCGTCGCCGCCTTGATGCACGGGTTGAGGCCGGGGACGTCGCCGCCGCCGGTCAGGATCGCGAGCTTCATCCGCCGTCCCTCCGTCGTCGTGTCTTCACGATCGTGTCGTCTAGTAGAAGAACGTCTCGGCGACCCGGTAGAGCTCCTCGGGAACGGGACGGACCTTGGCCGCGTCGGCGAGGGGGACGTCCACGACGTCGGCGCCCTGGAGCGCGACCATCCTGCCCCATCCCCCGGCGGCCACGAGGTCGACCGCGGCCGTGCCGAACCGCGTCGCGAGGATCCGGTCCGCGGCGTTCGGGCTCCCGCCGCGTTGCACGTGGCCGAGCTGGGTGACCCGCGCCTCCCATCCCGTCGACGCCGACAGCGCCGGCGCGATCAGCTGCGCGATGCCTCCGTACCGGGGGAAGCCCCGCTCGTCGACCGGGTACTCGGGAAGCGAGAGCGTTCCCTCGAGCGGGACCGCGCCCTCGGCCACCACGACGATCGAGAACGAGTGGCCGCGGAGATGCCGCCGACGCAGGTGCGTCGCGATCTCCTCGAGGTCGAACGGCCGTTCGGGGATCAGGATGATGTCGGCGCCGCCCGCGATGCCTGCCTCGAGCGCGATCCATCCGGCGCTGCGCCCCATCACCTCGAGCAGCATCAGCCGGTTGTGGCTCTCAGCCGTGGAGTGCAGCCGGTCGAGCGCGTCGGTCGCGACCTGCACCGCGGTCGAGAACCCGATGCACAGGTCGGTGCCCGACAGGTCGTTGTCGATCGTCTTCGGGATGCCGATCACGGGCAGCCCCTCGTCGGTCAGGCCGGCGGCCGCCGAGAGCGTTCCGTCGCCGCCGATCGCGACGATCCCGTCGAGCATCAGGTCGCGGTACGCCGCCCGGACGAGGTCGAGACCGCCCTCGTGGAACGGGTTCGATCCGCTGCTCCCGAGGATCGTGCCACCTCGGTGGACGATCCCGCGGACGGTCTCGGGCGTGAGCTCCCGCACGTCGCCTCGCATCACCCCGCGCCAGCCATCGCGGAACCCCAGGACCTCGGCGCCGTGGACCCCGACGGCCTTGCGCACGACCGCCCGGATCGCGGCATTGAGCCCCGGACAATCGCCGCCGCCGGTGAGGATGCCGATACGCTTCAGGCGTGCGTCCTTCCGTTCGCGATGCACGTTCGTCCGCTCGCCGGGAGCCGCCTCAAGGGCACGACCGGCACGGTCGAGACGAGTCTACGGCCGCACCTCCGCGTGCCCGCCGACCCGCCATGAGCACGCTCCCGCGTCCCCGCCGCCCTCGCATGGTGGTCGTGTCGCTCGCGTTCGCGACCGCGCTCCTCACGATGTCGCCATCCGGTGCGACGGCCGACGAGCTCGACGACCTGGTCCGCGCCGCCGGAGATCTGCCCGAGGTCGAGCGCCTGGTCGTGCTGCACGACCGGCTCGAGGACCTGCTCCTGCGCTTCCACCGGCTCGAAGCGTCGGTCGGGCGTGCCCGGCTCTCGGTCGCCGAGGCCTTCTCGGCGGCCGAACACGCCGAGGACGCCGTCGACGCGGCCCAAGCGAGGCTCGACGCGCGGATCCGCTCGGCCTACCAGCTGGGTCCGGGGGCGTCGATCGAGGCCGTCCTCGGCGCGGGGTCGTTCAGCGAGCTCGCGACGTTCGCCGAGTTCGCCGCGCGCGCGATCGCCGTCGACGACGCCGATCTCCGCGCGGCGGTCGTGGCGCGGGCGATCGCCGCCGCCGTGCACGCTCGCGCCGAGGCCGAAGACGCCGCGCTCGTCCCGAGGGTCGAGCGGCTCCACGCGATCCTCGAAGAGATGCGAGCGACGATCGATCAGGCGACCGACGCCGCGCTCGCGGCGCAGGTCGAGGAGGAGGCGCGCCGCGCGTTCGAGGAGGAACAGCGGCAGATCGCCGAGGCGCTCGCCCGGGTCGGGAGCTGGGACCTCGGCGTGATCGACTACCAGCAGGATCAGAGCCATCTCCTGGCACTGCTCGGACCGACCGGCGGGCGGACATGCGACACGCCGGAGGGGCTGGTGGCGACCGGCCGCGGCTTCGACGGGTACGCGACGTGGTACGGCTGGGAGTTCGGCGGGAACCCGACCGCGACCGGCGCGATCTTCGATCCGACGCTGTTCACCGCGGCGAACCGCTGGCTGCCGTTCGGGACCTTCCTCCGCGTCCGCCACGACGGCCGATGCGCGATCGTGCTGGTGAACGACCGCGGACCGTACGGCGACCTCGACCGCGTGATCGACCTGTCGATGGCCGCCGGCCAGCACCTCGGGGTCGGGGTGTCCTGGGTCGAGGCCGAGATCCTGGTGCCGGCGACCGCGCTCGGGGACCCGACCGGCGGCGCCGGGTAGCATGGCGTCGTGCTCGCCGCGTGGGGTTTCCTCGAGTGGTTCTTCATCCTCCTGCTCGTGGGGTTGACGGGCGCCGTCGGCCTCGCCTTCGTGTTCTTCGTCGCGCAGCTCTTCGTGAACCCCGGTCGCAAGCGCCGCTCCGTCTGATCACGGACGAGCCGCCGGCGTGAGCGAGCCGACGGTCCGCACCGGCGCCGAGCCGTTCTCCCTCGACGACAGCGAGATCGGCGTCCTGATGATCCATGGGTTCACCGGGTCGCCCGCGTCCATGCGCTCCGATCGGGACCTGGCTGGCCGAGCAGGGCCTCCGCGTCGAGGGGGTCCGGCTTCCCGGTCACGGGACCGATCTCGACGATCTGGTCGGCGTCGAGGCTCCGAGTGGATCCTCGCGAGGCTGGGGTCGAGGCCGGACCGAGCTCGTCGCGTGTGACCGTTCGTATCACGTCGTGACGCGCGACCACGACGCGCCGCTCGTCCGGGAGCGGATCCTCACGTTCGCGCGCGAGCTCGACGCGGCGCGGGCACCCGCTCGAGCGATCATCCGTCGGGGATGTCGAGGTCCGCCACCACGGGACGATGGTCCGAAGCCACGGCGAGGTCCGCGCCGTCGGGCACCCAGGCGCGGACGACGTCGATCGCGGGGGACGTGAAGACGTAGTCGATCCTCGCGACCGGCGCCGTCGCGGGGATCGTGTCTCCCGAGCCTTTCCCGGCCCGCGTCCACGCGTCCGGAAAGCTCTTCGCGAGCCGCGTCATCGCTCGTCCCTCCGGACGCTCGTTCGCGTCGCCGCCGATGACCACCGGGTCGCCACCGTCCTCGAGGATCTCGAGGAGCTCGTCGACGTGGCGCCGCCGCTCGGCGGGACGCAGGCC
>DASPIF010000212.1:0-8867 GCA_035629255.1 Actinomycetota bacterium
GATGTCCGCGCGGGGGCATGCCTCGCGTTTGTCCGTCATGTACGGACGATGTCAGGGCGCCAACACCGTATCCGGGTGGGAGACAGCCATCCTCTCGGGCCGCCTGGCTACCCCCGTAGAGGCGCCGAGAGCGAACTCTTAGCGTCGACCCGAGGGCGCCCAGTGAGAACCGACAGAGGAGGAAGACGATGAAGCTGAGACACGTGATGCGAACGTTCGCCATGGCTGCCATGGCGACCGTGTTGACCTGTGTGGTGCTCGCGCCCGTCGGGGCCGCTGCCGCCCCAGGGGACAACGCGGTTCAGCGGTGGAACGCGACCGCGCTCACGGCCTTGTTCGCGTCGCCGGCCGCGGCCGTTCCGGGCGCCGGTCAGGCACCGACGGTGGGTGTGATCCACATGGCGATGGTCCAAGGCGCGGTGTTCGACGCCGTCAACTCGATCGCCGGAAGGTACGAGTCCTATCTCGACGTGCCGGACGCGAAGGACGGGGCGTCGGTCAGCGCGGCGGTCATCACCGCCGCTCACGACGTGCTGATCGAGGTCATCCCGATGAGCGACGCGTCGATCCGTGACGCGATCCTCGCGAGGATCGAGGAGCAGTACACGACCGAACTCGCCGCTATCCCCTCCGGTCCTGCGAAGAGGCGAGGCGTTTCCGCGGGTGCGACCGCCGCCGCCGCGATGCTCGCGGACCGCGCGGAGGACGGCAGGTACCCGGCTGACCCCTTCACGTTCACCACCGGGACAGGCATCGGTGAGTGGCGGCCCACGAACGACGTCAACGACCCGTTCGCTTGGGTCGCGCGGGTGCGGCCGTTCACCCTCCGCAGCACGTCGCAGTTCAGGACGGCAGGTCCGAACCCGGTCACCAGCGAGGCCTACGCTGCTGAGTACAACGAGGTGAAGACGCTGGGGGCCGCGACCGACAGCAGCCGAACCGAGGAGCAGACCGCGCTCGCCACCTTCTACCTCGCCAACCCGGTCGAGATGTTCAACCGCACGTTCCGGACGATCGCTGCGGATGAGGCGCTCGGGCAGGTGAGGCAGGCACGACTCTTCGCGATGCTGAACGTGGCGGGCGCGGACGCCGCGATCAACTGCTGGGACGACAAGGCCGAGTACAACTACTGGCGACCCGTCACGGCGATCCACCTCGGGGACGAGGACGACAACCCTGCGACCGAGGGCGACGCGTCCTGGCAGCCGTTGATCTCCGCGGTGCCAGGGGCGCAGCCGGGCACGTTCCTGGCGACGCCGCCGTACCCCGAGCACCCATCCGGGTACAACTGCATCACGGCGGCGATGATCCACGCCGGCAGGCTGTTCTTCGGCACGAACGAGATGTCGTTCACGGTGACGCGGATCGCGGGAACGTCGACGACGTCACGGGACTACACGACATTCACCGCCGTCGTCCAGGACACGATCGACGCGCGCATCTTCCTGGGGATCCACTTCCGAGTGGCGGACGTCCAGGGCGCGACCATCGGAAAGAAGGTCGCACGATGGATCGCCGAGCGCTTCTTCGAACCCGAGGGTCGATAGCGAGCCGCACGAACCTCGGAGTGCGTCGCCGACGAGACGACCGACCGGAGCATCACTTCCTCCGGTCGGTCGTCTTCGGCTTGAACGGACCCGCCGGTCGCGGCGACGGTCCTGAGGGTCAACGTCAGAGATCAGTCCGTCCACCGTCCGCGCAGCTCGCGCTCACGGAGCATCCCGACGGAGCATCCTGACCGACCGGTCATCCTCAGAGTCGATCAGCTCGGCGAAGGAGCGAGATAGCGGGACCCGGGACTTCCGGGGGGGAGTCTCATGGGCAGGTAAGGGTCCAACGCCGAAGAAGCCACACGAACGACGTCGCCGGAACGCCGGCGGGCCGATCCGTGGCGAGCGGAGGACCACCGATGGCGTCGGGTGGCAGCACGGCCCGATCCCTGACCCCCCGATGGTCTCCTCGCCTCGTCGATCGACGCATGGGAGGCGTGGTTCCGTGGGTCGCGGCGCACTGGGGTCCCGAAGACCTACCCGCACGCACGTCGTCGGGCTCCATGACCAATCGAACGAGGCAAGCTCCACCTCGTCGGCGAGCTCAGGCACTGGATAGACGGGTACGGATTGACCGAAGGCCAGGCAGGATCGGCGCTGGGCTCCGCCCGTGAGCGATGCGCAGAATCGAACGTCGGCGACGCCGAGGACCAGCCGGTACGCGCATCTCACGGTCATCGACAGCTAGCGGTCGCGGACGTCCATTCGTAGACTCGCATCGGCCGGGAGGAGCGGGGGCCTTCCCCAACCCTTCCCCCCAGGAAGTGCCGGTTGCGCCCTCGCTCCCGGTCACCTGCGACGCACGACGGGGGCTTCGCTGACGTACGAGATCGTCAACGGATGGATCGTCGGAGACCTCCGCGGCCCCGACCGCACGACGATCCCGGTGAAGCACTTCCCCCAGCCACCGTACGAACGGCGGAGGCGGGCCAACCCCTTGCTCTGCCTGCACACGACGGAGACGAGCGGGTACGTCGAGCAGCTGCGCTTCCCGAGCGAGTTCCAGGTCGGCGAGGGCGTCATCGGGCAGCACCGGCCGCTGTGGGCACGAGGATCGGCCGTGGACGAGCATGACCACGACCTCGTGCAGATCGAGATCGTCGGTTTCTCCAAGCTCCGTCCGTGGTTACCGGAGCCGTCGAGCCTGTCGCCACTCGTCGCGCTGATGGCGCTGCTTCACCGTCGCGGGTTCGTCCAGACGGCGCTCCGGCGCCCCGATCGGTGGCCGCTAGAACTCGACAGGCTGCCCGCCGCCGTGGAGACGTATTACCGGCGGTCGGAGGTCTGGGACGCTCGGTACGTCTACGGCCACGTCGAGATCCCAGGCGACGAGCACTGGGATCCTGGGTCCCTCGACTATCCCGCGCTCTTTTCGATGGTCCGCGACGTCCTGGCGGCGAAGGAGGTTGATGGCGAGGTGCTGACGGACAACCAGCTTGAGGGCATCCAGTTCGCCAACGGGATGCGACGCTATCTCGACAGCCCGGAGAACGAACCAGCCGAACCCGGTCCGAACCGCCAAGGGTTCCGGTTCGCGAGGCGCATCACCGAACATCTCCGAGGCGCGGAGTCCGCGCCTGGCTTCGAACCGGAACGATCCTCAACCCGAGGCATGGAGCTGTCCCCGCAGGAGGATCATCCGGGGTCGGCAGAGGAAGCCAACGGCGATGGCTAGCGTGAGCGAATACCGCCAACCGGCGTCTGAGGGACGGGTCGTCGCCTAAGACCCCGTCAACCCCGAGGCTGGCTCGCCAACGGTACCCGCGAGCCGATCCCCATGCACCGTGCTACCCCGCTCAACCTTCGCCGGCGAGCTCAGGCACTGGATGGACTACGGATTACCCCCGATGGGCACCCAGGATCGATGCGGGCACCGCCCGCGATGGACACGCATGCTGAGCGCCGGACCCCTAGCCGTTAGAGCCTGGCACACTGATCTTCCTTGTTCCCCTGAACGATGTTGCCGCCGCCGGTCGGCCGGGGCACGTTCTCCTTGCACTGGAGGTTCCCGTCGATCCGGTTGTCGTTGATCTCCAGCCCTCCCGTGTTCTGGAACGCTTGCAGGTTGCCGCCGACGATGTTCGAGTTCGCGGTCAGGTAGCGGCTCTGGTCATCGAACAGGATGTCTCCGTTGATGGTGGTCCGCACGATCCGTGCGGCGCGTCCCTGCACGATCTGCACGCTCCCGCCGATCCTGGACCTCCCCCGGACGACGACCTTCCTCGCTCCCTCGGCCTGTACGTTGCCGACGACACGAACTCCGATCGCGAGGAGCCTCGCATCCCGCTCGACCTTGACGGTCCCTTCGACGCGCGTGCCATCCAACGTGCATGAAGCGTCCTGGGGGACACGGAGGTTATCGACCGTGACCGATCCGATCGTGCCGCGGCATACACGCTCCTCGGCCGAGACTGGACCGGCAGGGAGCAGCAAGGACCCAAGAACAGCTACGACCGCGAGCCACCTGATGGATACCCTCACGTTTCCTCCGATCTTCGACGCATGTCGACGGCTGCCCGTCGGTGCGAGGCTAAGTGCAGGCCCTACCCCTCGAGATTTCGTCCCACGCCTGTGGCGACGCCAAAAGGGGGTGAGGGTCTCTTGTCGCACTTCGCATACTTCGCATACTCGCCGTAACCGGAGGAGACCCCCACGCCTGCAATCTGACCGAGCTCGCATCTAAGATTGGGCTAAGCCTCAGGGTCGCGACGCGTTCTTCGAGAAGTTCCCCGCAGTTCTCGGAGCGCGCGCTCTGAGGTGAGAGGACCCACAGCGGGAAGGTGTTCACGTTCCAAGGGCTACAGGGGCAACGGCGGTCGCGGGCGGAGCTGGGCTCGTCGCGGGGGTGCTGCTGCGTCTGCTGGTGGGTGGACTCGCAAGGGGGTTCCCGCCCGTAGCGTCCGGGGTTCGATGCGTACGACGACCGCATGAGCACTGTCGAAGTCATCGCGCGAGGTAGGCGCTCGCGGGCGGTTACGGGCCGACGCGACCGCGACGCGCGCGCGAGCGCGGCATAGCACCAGTCTGATCGGCGTCGAGGCACCCGATGAGCTCTCCGAGCTCGAGGCGCTCGCGAGGTCGTGATCGTTGCTGTCCTCGTTCACCATGCGATACCTGGTGCGCCAACCGCGTGTCATCACGAACCGCCGGTTCCGGTCTCGTGCGCAGACACGGTTGATAAGTCGGCTGTGCATCGTCCGCGTCCTCACGACCGCGGTAGCGCCATCTTGCTGCTTCCCTACGGCGTGCGGATCGCCGCCGGGTGCGACCGGGGGGATCGTCGTCGGCACGTTGCTCCTCGATCCTCCGCGCCTGACGCGACCCCAGGGTCGTCAGGGGCGCGGTGGCGGTGGTTCGATCTCGGCGCCTGGCGGACCGAGGTCACCCGCTAGGAGCTCCTCGGCCCGATGACACGCCGCCGATCGGTCGTCGCTCAGCGACCGCAGTGCAGGAACCTCCGCGCGCGAGCGGTCGGTCGCGAACGGGCACCGGGGATGGAACGCGCATCCGTCCGGTCGGCGCCCCGTACTCTGGACCGTGCCGGGCAGCACGATGCGCGATCGCCGCGCCGCGACGTCGATCGCCGGCACCGCGGAGCGGAGCGCGAGTGTGTACGGGTGCGCGGGCCTCGCCAAGACGTCCTCGGTCGGGCCGTGCTCGACGACGCGGCCGAGGTACAGGACGGCCGTCTCCTCGCAGAGCCGCTCGACCACCGCGAGGTTGTGCGAGATGAGGACGTACGCGAGGCCGCGCTCCCGTCGCAGCCGCTCGATCAGCTCGAGGATCCGCGCCTGCACCGTCACGTCGAGCGCACTCGTCGGCTCGTCGAGGACGAGCACGCGCGGCTCGACGGCGAGGGCCCGTGCGATCGCAACGCGCTGGCGCTGGCCGCCAGAGAGCTGGTGCGGATAGCGATCGACCATCATGGGGTCGACCCCGACCTCCGTGAGCAGCTCGGCTACGCGGCCGTCGACGCGTTCGCGCGGGACGAGCCGGTGCGCGCGAAGCGCCTCCGCGATCGCGGAGCCGATCCGGACGCGCGGGTCGAGCGTCGTCGCCGGGTCCTGGAACACGATCTGTACGGCACGCCGGTACCGACGGAGCGCACCGCCGCGTACGTGCGAGACGTCCTCACCGTCGAGTCGGATCGCCCCCGACGTCGGTGCGACCAGCCGCAGGAGCGCCCTCGCGATCGTCGTCTTCCCCGACCCGCTCTCGCCGACGAGCGCGAGCCCGTACGGTCCCGACGGCAGCCGGAACGAGACGCCATCGACGGCGCGCACCGGGCCGAAGTCGACGACGAGGTCCTCGACCTCGAAAAGCGGCGCGTTCACGCGGGCCGCGCCCCGGAACCGATCGCGGGGACGGCGGCGACGAGCGCCTTCGTGTACCCGTCCTCCGGACGGCCGAGCACGCGCGCGGTCGGTCCTTCCTCGACCACGCGTCCGAGCCGCATGACCGCCACGCGCTCGCACAGCTCCGCGATCACTGCGAGGTCGTGGCTGATGAACAGCACGCTCATCCCTCGCTCCTCGCGCAGTTGCCGCACCAGCTCGAGGATCTCCGCCTGGACCGTCACGTCGAGCGCGCTCGTCGGCTCGTCGGCGATCAGGATCTCCGAGCGCAGCGCGAGCGCCATCGCGATCGCCACGCGCTGCGCCTGCCCGCCCGAGAGCTGGTGCGGGTACCGGCCGAGCAGGTCGGCGGACAGGAGCACGTCGCGCATCGCCTCGGACGCCCGTCCCCGCGCATCGCGTCTGCCGGTGCCGTGGATCCGGAGCGCGCGCTCGAAGAGGTCACCGACCCGCAGGAGCGGATCGAGCGAGGCGAGCGGGCTTTGGAAGATCATCGCGATCCGGCGGCCACGGATGTCTCGCAGCCGGTCCTCGCGGGCCCCGATCAGCTCCTGGCCGTCGAAGATGATGCTGCCCTCGACCCGCGCGCCGAGGGTCCCGGCGAGACCGAGGACCGCGAGCGCCGTGATCGACTTACCCGAGCCGCTCTCGCCGGCGAGTCCGACGATCTCCCCGGCGCGCACGTCGAGTCGGTCGAGCTCGACGACGCGTCGTCCGCCGAAGGAGATCCGGACGTCCCGCAGCCCCAGCTCGGACGTCAACGCGACAGCACCCGCTTGGGATCGAGGACGTCGCGGAGCCCGTCGCCGAGCAGGTTGAACGCGACGGCCGTCAACAGGATCGCCGCGCCGGGGAAGGTGACGAGCCACCAGTGCGTCGTGAAGAACGCCTGCCCCTGGCTCACCATCAGGCCCCAGTCCGGCGTCGGGTCCTGCGCGCCGAGGCCGAGGAACGCGAGCGCGGACGCCGTCAGGATCACGCCGCCGACGTCGAGCGAGACCTGCACGATGACCGGGGTGATCGAGTTCGGCAGGACGTGACGCATCAGGATCTGCCGGTGCGACACGCCCAGCGCGCGGGCGCTCTCGACGTAGGGACGGCCCGCGACCGAGGCCGCCTGCCCGCGGACGGTCCTCGCGTACCACGGCCACCACGTGACCGAGATCGCGATGACGGTGTTCGCGAGGGAGGGACGCATCACCGCCGCGAACGCGAGGGCGAGCAGCAGCGCCGGGAACGCCAGGAAGACGTCCGTGATCCGCATGATGATCTCGTCGATCGGTCCGCCGAAGTAGCCGGCCACGATGCCGAGCGGGATGCCGATCACGCAGCTGATCGCCAGGACGAGGACCGCGATCAGCGGCGAGATCCGCGCGCCGTACACGACGCGAGACAGGATGTCGCGGCCGACCTGATCCGTCCCGAACGGATGCACGCGCGAGGGCGCCTCGAGGGTCTCGAGGGGATGGGTCGCGCTGCCGGCGTCCTCGGGGAACGGCGCGAGGACGGGTGCGAGCACGGCGATCGCGACGATCGCGAGGCACAGGACCGCGCCAACGGCCAGGAGGGGGTTCGCTCGCGCGACGGAGATCGCGCGACGCCCGCGTCCAGGCGGCGGACGCTCTCCCGCGACCTCCAGCGTCTCCGGATGCGCCGGCGCGACGGCCATGTCAGCTCGCCGCCCGGCTCGTGCGGATCCGTGGATCGATCGCGGCCTGCGCCACGTCGACGACGAGGTTCCCGAGCACGTAGACCAGCGCGACGAACAGCGTGACGCCGACGATCGCTGGGGTATCGAGCGCCCCGATCGCGTCGGCGGCGTAGCTCCCGAGCCCAGGCCGGTTGAAGATCGCCTCGACGAGGAACGTGTTGACGAGCGCGTAGGCGAACACGAGCGCGAGCAGCGAGATCACGGGGCTCCACGCGTGACGGAGCGCGAAGCGCGCGAACACGCTCCGCTCGGTGAAGCCGAGGGCGCGAACCATGCGGACGTGGTCGTCGCCGATCGTGTCGAGCACCGAGGCCCGGACCATACGCGTGATCACGCCGGCCGGGTAGGCGGCGATCACGATCGCAGGCAGGACGACGTGCTGCACCGCGCTCGCGAACACCGTCCAGTTGCCCGTGAGCAGCGCGTCGACGATCGGAGCGTTCGTGACCGCGCCGAGCCGGTGTGTGACGTCCAGGTCAGGGTCGTAGCTCCCGGCCACCGGCAGGACGTCGAGCCACTGGAAGAACACCAGCTGAAGGACGATCGCGAGCCAGAAGGACGGCATCGACACGCCGATCACGGCCGCGACACGCGACAACAGGTCGGGGGCGCGCCCGCGCCACCGCGCCGCGGCGAGCCCCGCGGGGACGCCGATTGCGAGGGCGAGCAGCATCGCCACGGTGACGAGCTCGATCGAGGCGGGAGCGCGCCGGCCGATGTCTTCGAGCACCGGCCGACGCGTCCGCAACGAGTCACCCCAATCACCCGTCGCCACGCCGGCGAGGTACCCGACGACCTGCGCCGGCAGCGGCCGGTCGAGCCCGAGGTGTTCGCGCGCGCGCTCGATCTGCTCGGGACGCGCGCGCGGTCCCGCCCACGTCGACGCGGGGTCGCCGGGGACGACGCGCGCAACGATGAACGTCAGCACGACGACGCCCACGACGACCAGCGCGGCCAGCGCGAGCCGCCGGAGGACGAACCGGGTCACGCCGCCGGCGTCAGCTCGTACGCGAAGACGACGTTCGGGTACGCCGGGTTGTCCTCGAACCCGTCGACCTCATCCTGCATCACGCGCTGGTACGTCTGCGTGTACAGCGGGACGGCCGGCGCGTCCTCGACGAGGACCTCCTGCATCTGCGCGTACATGCTCGCGGCCTCGTCGCGGTCGGTCGCGGCGACGACGGATGCCTCGTCGATCATCGCGTCGAGGTCCGGGTTCGAGTAGTACGCCAGGTTGAAGAACGGCTCCTC
>DASPIF010000213.1:0-11165 GCA_035629255.1 Actinomycetota bacterium
CTCTCCCTCCGGGAGAAGGAGTTCACCGAAGCGGCACGCGCGCTCGGGTCGAGCAACCGTCAGATCATGCTCCGCGAGCTGCTCCCCAACGTCGCGGCGCCGATCATCGTCTACACGACGTTGATCATCCCGAACAACATCCTGTTCGAGGCCGCCCTGTCGTTCCTCGGTGTGGGCGTGCCCCAGGAGACACCGTCGTGGGGCGGGATGCTCTCCGACGCGAGCGGGATCTTCACGGTGGCCTGGTGGATGATGTTCTTCCCCGGCCTCTTCCTGTTCCTGACGACGATGGCGTTCAACCTCGTCGGGGACGGCCTGCGGGATGCCCTCGATCCCCGGACGGGCGGTTGACCGTAGAACATCTGGAAGCGCGCGAGCCCCGTCACGAGCGGGTCGGCGCGGCACGTCCGGCCCGATCGGCCGGAAGGAGAACGGAGAAGGAGAGGGGGGTTCACGTGAGGAGATTCCTCAAGATCTTCGCGCTCGTCGCGGTCCTGGGCCTCGTCGCCGCCGCCTGTGGTGGCGATGACGGCGGCGGTGGGCCGGGCACGACCGGTGAGACCGGTCAGGAGACGAGCGGCGAAGGGATCCAGCAGGGAGGCACGCTGAAGCTCGCCATGCTCGGCGACGTCAGCGCCGCCTTCGACCCACAGAAGGAGTACTACTCCGTGACGTGGGAGTTCTACCGGTGCTGCCTGCTCCGGACGCTGCTCGGCTACAAGGGCGTCCCGACGGACCAGGGCGGCGCCGAGCTCCAGCCGGACATCGCGGCGGAGATGCCGGAGATCTCCTCGGACGGGCTGACGTACACGTTCACGCTGAAGAGCGGGATCAACTACTCGCCGCCGTTCGAGGACGTCGAGGTCACGTCCGGGGACATCGTCCGCGCGCTCGAGCGCGAGGCCGACCCGAACGCCGCCGTCAACGGCTACAACTTCTACTACAACATCATCGAGGGCTTCGAGGAGTTCGGCGCCGGCGAGGCCGACTCGATCACCGGCCTCGAGACACCGGACGACAGCACCCTCGTCGTCCATCTGACGAGCCCGTCGGGATACCTGCCGTACCTGTTCTCGATGCACGCCACCGCCCCGATCCCGCCGGACGAAGAGGGCGAGCGACTCGGTGCCGCGGAGGGTCACACGAAGGACTACGGCCGGTTCCTCGTGGCCACGGGGCCGTACATGTTCGCCGGGAGCGAGAACCTCGACTTCTCGGCGGAGCCGGACGCGCAGCAGCCCGTCGCCGGCTACGAGCCCGGTCAGTCGATCCAGTGGGTGCGCAACCCGTCGTACGACCCGGCGACGGACGGGCTCCGCCCGGCCTACCCGGATGCGATCGACATCACGATCGGCGGGGACAACAACGACCTGTACAACAAGATCATCGCCGGTGAGCTCGACGGCGTGGTCGACGGCATCGTGCCGCCGCAGGTCCTGCGGCAGTTCTCGACGGACCCGACGCTGCAGCCGCGGCTGCACATCTTCCCGTCGGACGCGGTGCGGTACATCTCGTTCAACATGGCGATCCCGCCGTTCGACGACGTCAACGTGCGTCGGGCGTTCAACCTCGCCCTCGACAAGGAGGGCATGCGGACGCTCCGAGGCGGGGAGTCGGTCGGTGAGATCGCCGGCCACATCATGGTGAACTCGCTGGAGAACAACCTCCTCCAGGACTACGACCCGTACGCCACGCCGAACAGCGCGGGCGACATCGAGGCCGCGAAGGAGGCCATGGCCGCGTCCGCGTACGACACGGACGGCGACGGCGTCTGCGACGCCCCGGAGTGCTCGAACATCCTGGCGGTCACCGACGAGGCCGATCCGTACCCGGATCAGGCCGCGTTGATCCAGCAGAACATGGAGCCGCTCGGTCTCACGTTCGACGTGAAGCAGTTCGAGCGCACGACCATGTACGCCAAGTGCAACGAGCCCGAGGCTCAGGTCGCGATCTGCCTCGCGCCCGGTTGGGGCAAGGACTTCCCCGACGGGTACACGTTCGCGGACCCGCTGTTCGGCTCGGCCGCGATCTTCCCGAGCTGCTGCAACTACGGGCTCGTGGGCGCGAGCCCCGACCTGCTCCGGGAGGCCGGCTACGAGGTCACCGAGGTGCCGAGCGTCGACGACATGATCACCGAGGCGAACGCCGAGGTGGGTGACGCACGGTTCCAAGCGTGGGCCGACCTGGATACGCACCTGATGGAAGAGGTCGTCCCGTGGGCTCCGTACCTGTTCGACAACAGCGTCAGCATCACGTCGGAGAGGATCGTGAACTACGGGTTCGATCAGTTCGCCGGCGTGGACGCCTACGACCAGTGGGCGATCCACCCCGACTTCCAAGACCAGTAAACGAGGCCCCGGGAGCCGACGGAACCGGACGCACGACGAGAGGGGGTCGCCCGAAGGGCGACCCCCTCTCCGTCGAACAAGGCAGGGGGGTAGACTCCGAGGCCGATGGGCAGATACCTGATCCGTCGCACGCTCTTCATGGTCCTGGTGCTGTTCGTCGTCTCGCTCATCACGTTCCTGATCTTCGTGAAGCTTCCCGCCGCCGATCCCGCCCGCCGGGCGGTCGGCCGGGCGACGAGCCCCGAGAACGTCGAAGCGGCGCGCAAGGCGTTCGGCCTCGACCAGCCGGTGTGGGTCCAGTACGGGCGGTTCGCCCGCGGGTTGGTGCCCTGGCCAGGGCTCTTCCTCGACGAGGACGTCTACTACTCGTACTCGAACTTCGTGCCGGTGAAGGAGGAGCTGTACGGCCGCCTCCCGGTCACGATCGCCCTCGCGGTGGGCGCGGCGGGGGTCTGGATGCTGATCGGCGTCCCGATCGGGATCGTGTCCGCGGTCAAACGTCGGAGCCTCCTCGACCGGGCCTCCATGGTGTTCGCGCTGTTCGGCGTGTCCGCACCGGTGTTCTGGCTCGCGTATCTCTTCCTGTACGTCTTCTGGTTCAAGCTGAGCTGGGCTCCATCGTCCGGCATCCCGATCGGGACGACCGTGCTCGAAGCCGTCGCGCAGGGCAGGTTCATCCTTCCGTGGCTCGTCCTGTCGCTGACGTTCGCGGCGTTCTACGCGCGGATGGTCCGCGGGAATCTGATCGAGACGATGGGGGAGGACTACATCCGCACCGCCCGCGCCAAGGGGCTGTCGGAACGTCGCGTGATCTACAAGCACGGCCTGCGCGCCGCCCTGACGCCCGTCGTGACGATGTTCGGCCTCGACCTCGCCGGGCTGCTCGGCGGGGCGTTCATCACGGAGACGGTCTTCAACCTCCCGGGCGTCGGGGCGTATGCGGTGAACGCGATCTTCACCAACGACTTCCCATCGGTGATGGGCGTCACGATCTTCGGTGCCTTCTTCATCGCCCTCGCCAACCTCCTCGTCGACGTGGCCTACGCGTTCCTCGATCCTCGGGTGAGGTACACGTAGTGGCCGAACCGCTCCTCGAGGTCCGCGATCTCCGCGTGCACTTCCCCACGGACGACGGTCTGGTCAAGGCCGTGGACGGGATCTCGTTCTCGCTCCAGCAGGGTGAGACCCTCGGCGTCGTCGGCGAGTCCGGGTCCGGCAAGAGCGTCTCGTTCCTGGCGGTGATGGGTCTCCTCAACCGCAAGCAGGCGCAGATCGAGGGCGAGATCATCTTCAAAGGCCAGGACCTGCTGACGATGCCGCCGGACGAGCTCCGTTCGGTGCGTGGCGAGATGGTCTCGATGATCTTCCAGGACCCGATGACCTCGCTGCATCCCTTCTACAAGGTCGGCGACCAGATCTCCGAAGCCGTCCGGCAGCATCAACGGGTCTCGAAGCACGAGGCGCGCGAGCAGGCCGTCGAGATGCTCCGCCGGGTGGGGATCCCCAGGCCGGACGAGCGCGCGAGCCAATACCCCCACGAGTTCTCCGGGGGGATGCGGCAGCGCGCGATGATCGCGATGGCGCTCGCGCTGAACCCGGACCTGCTGATCGCGGACGAGCCGACGACCGCGCTCGACGTGACGGTCCAGGCGCAGATCCTCGACCTGATCGACCGTCTGAAAGAGGAGTTCAACGCCGCGGTCGTGATCATCACCCACGATCTCGGCGTCGTCGCGGAGCACTGCGACCACATCCAGGTCATGTACGCCGGACGCATCGTGGAGAGCGGCGATCGGCGCGACATCTACTACAACGCGCACCACCCCTACACGTGGGGGTTGCTGAGCTCGATCCCGCGGATGGACGACGATCACGAACGGCTCAGCCCGATCCGGGGTCTGCCGCCGTCCCTGATCTTCGTGCCACCGGGCTGCCCGTTCCACCCGCGGTGTCCCCACCGCTTCAACAAGTGCGACGAGGAGGTCCCGCCGCTCCTGCCCTCCGACGGGCATCACGCGTCGGCGTGCCACCTGTCGCTCGCCGAGAAGGAGCGGATCTTCAAGGAACAGGTGCTGGCGCGGGCATGAGCGTCCAGGTCAACGAGCGACCGAGCGAGGCGTCCGCGCCCGAGCGCACGCCGCTGATCCGGCTGCGCGGGATCCGGAAGCTGTTCCCGATCACGCGCGGGATCCTGTTCCAGAAGAAGGTCGGCAACGTGCACGCCGTCGACGGCGTCGACCTCGAGATCTACAAGGGTGAGACGCTCGGCCTGGTCGGCGAGACCGGCTGCGGCAAGTCGACGCTCGCCCGCGTCGTGATGCGGCTGTACGACGCGACGGAGGGCTCGATCGAGTTCGAGGGGCGGGACGTGACGTCGCTGCGCGGCCGCGATCTCCGCGTCATGCGCCGCGACATGCAGATGATCTTCCAGGATCCCTTCGCGAGCCTGAACCCCCGCAAGACGATCGGGTCGATCATCGGTGCGCCGTTCCGTCTGCACAAGACCGTGCCGAGGAACCGGATCAAGACCGAGGTCCAGCAGCTGATGGAGCTCGTCGGGCTGAACCCCGAGCACTACAACCGGTACCCGCACGAGTTCTCGGGCGGTCAGCGCCAACGGATCGGCGTCGCGCGAGCGCTCGCGTTGCGACCGAAGCTGATCGTCTGTGACGAGCCGGTCTCCGCGCTCGACGTCTCGATCCAGGCGCAGATCCTGAACCTGCTCGAGGACCTCCAGGAGGAGTTCGACCTCACGTACCTGTTCATCGCGCACGATCTCTCGGTCGTGCGTCACGTCTCCGATCGCGTCGCCGTGATGTACCTCGGCAGGATCGTCGAGATGGCGCAGGGGAACACCCTCTACCGTGACCCGAAGCACCCCTACACAGGGGCGCTGCTGTCCGCGGTCCCGATCGCCGACCCGGAGCTCGCGGCACAGAAGAAGCGGATCATCCTCGAGGGCGACGTCCCCAGCCCGATCGATCCACCGACCGGCTGCCGCTTCCACCCCCGGTGTCCGAACGCGCAGTTCCCCAAGTGCAAGGAGGACGAGCCGGATCTGATGCCCTTCCACCAGGGTCAGACGGCGGCGTGCCACTTCCCGCTCGAGGACCGCGCGATCCTCTCGCTCGAGGAGCCCCCCGCGCCCAGCCGGTAGACTGATCGGCCGTGATCAACGTCATCGCCCTGATCATCAACGTCGCGTCCGCCCTGTTCCTGATCGCGTTCATCCTGCTGCACTCGGGGAAGGGGAGCGGGCTGTCCGACATGTTCGGAGGCGGTGGGAACCTCTCAGGCGGAACCGCGCTGGAGCGGCGGCTCGACCGGCTGACGGTGATCACCGCCGTGCTGTTCGGGCTCACGACCTTCTGGCTCTCCTGGAAGTGGAAGTAGCGAGCGACGTCGGGACCTCCAGCGGCCGTTGGTAGCATCGACGACGCACGTCGGAGTGGCGGAATTTGGTAGACGCGCTAGGTTGAGGGCCTAGTGAGCTTCGCGGCTCGTGGGGGTTCAAATCCCCCCTCCGACACCATCGAGCAGCGCGAACAACGGGTGCGGGACCCGGCGATCCCGTCGCTACTCGACGTACACGATCTTCGACGCGGTCCTCGCGAGTCCGGCGGGGACCAGCGCGGGATGGGCCTCCGGAACGGCCTCGCGACAACGGCTGCAGATGGCCGTGTCGCACGCGGGTCGAGCGCACGAAGCGCACCGCTCGAGCCATCCGCCGCAGAGGGTGCATGCCATGGCCTGGTCATCGGTCCGAAACCGCTCTGAGTAGATGCCCGCAATCAGGTACTTGGGTGATCCGATCCAGAACGATCCGTGACCCGAGGGTTCGTGCTCGGGGCACGCGCATCGTGTGCCTGGAGGGGGTACCCTGGGCGAACCATGTGACGCCCTCCTCGTGACCCGCCACGCCCTCACGACCGGAGATCGATCCCACATGGACACCGCGACCCCCCGTCATCCCATCCACCGGACGCGGGCGTCCGGGTGACGCCATGAATGGGCTCGAGGTCGCCGACCTCCAGGTCGAGGTGGCCGGCAGGGCCGTCGTCGACGGTCTCACCATGACGGTGCGCACCGGCGACAAGGTCGGCGTCGTCGGCCGCAACGGCGCGGGGAAGACCTCGCTCCTGCGCGTGCTCGCCGGCGAGGCGTCCCCTGCGCGCGGACGAGTGCGCACCCACGGGCGCGTCGGCTACCTCCGTCAGGACCCCCGCCAGCACCGGGCGGAGGACGAGGACGACGCGCTGACGTACGTCCTCGAGGCGCGTGAGCTGCGCTCGCTCGCGAGTCGGCTCGAGAAGGCCCGCCTGGGCGTCGAGGAGCGTCCGAGCGAGGACCGCGTCGCTCGGTTCAGCCGCCTCGAGGAGCGGTACCGGGGCGCAGGCGGCTACGAGGCGGAGGCCGACATCCGACGGATCGCCGCCGGTCTCGGACTCGCGGACGACCGACTCTCGCTGCCGGTCCCGGCGCTCTCGGGGGGTGAACGGCGCAGGCTGGAGCTGACTCGGATCCTGTTCGCGGGTTCGGAGGTGCTGCTGCTCGACGAACCGACGAACCACCTCGACACGGACGCGTCCCGATGGCTGATGCGGTTCCTCGCGTCGTACGAAGGCGCGCTGATCGTGGTCAGCCATGACCTCGCGCTCCTCGACCGCTCGATCACGAGGATCCTGCATCTCGACCGCGAGGGTTCCGTCCAATACCGGGGGACGTACTCCCGCTACCGAGAGGCGCGGCGAGCCGACGAGGAGCGTCGCGCCTCCCTCGCGACGCGCCAGGACGCCGAGATCCGACGGCTCGCGACGCTCGCCGATTCGATGCGGGGATCGACGGCCAAGCGCGCGCGGAAGGCGAAGACCCTCGACACACGCGTCGAGCGTCTGCGTGAGCACGCGATCGAAGGGCCGAGGCGTGAGCGCGTCACACGCTACCGGTTCCCACCGCCGCCACACTCGGGACGGACCGTGCTCGTCGTGGACGACCTGACCAAGGGGTACGGCGGCCCCCCGGTCTTCGAAGACGTCTCGTTCGACGTCGCCCGGGGCGAGCGGGTCCTGATCATGGGGCTGAACGGCGCGGGCAAGACCAGCCTGTTGCGCATCCTGGCCGGGGTGACGAGTGCCGATGCCGGCTCGTTCCGGCTCGGGCACGGCGTCTCGTTGGGCTACTACGCCCAGGAGCACGAGGGGATCCGCGACGCCGCGACGGTCCTGTCGCACGTCCGGCAGGAGTCGACCGATGCGAGCGACCAGGATCTTCGCGCGCTGTTGGGCATGTTCGGCCTCGTCGGCGAGGTCGCGTTCCAGGACGCCGGAACCCTCTCGGGGGGCGAGAAGACGAAGCTCGCCCTCGCGCAGCTCGTCGCGGGACGTCGCAACCTGATCCTGCTCGACGAGCCGACGAACAACCTCGACCCACCGTCCCGCACCGCGGTCGCCGAGGCGCTGTCCACGTGGACCGGATCGATGGTCCTCGTCAGCCACGACGTCGCCTTCGTGCAGGCGCTCGCACCGCAGCGCGTCCTCACGATGCCCGAGGGCGAGCTCGCGTACTGGGACGACGACCTCCTCGAGCTCGTCGCGCTCGCCTGAGCCCGATGCGCCGGGTAAGCTCCGCGGCCGTGAGCGCCCCGACCGGTCCGGCCGATCTCGTCTTCCGCGGCGGCGCCGTGTACACGGTCGATGCCGCGCGCCGATGGGCGAGCGCCGTCGCCGTGTCCAACGGGCTGATCGTCGGCGTGGGGAGCGACGCCGACGTGGAGCCGCTCGTCGGCGGCTCGACCGAGATCGTCGACCTGAAGGGCCGGATGCTCCTGCCGGGGTTCCAGGACGCCCACGTCCATCCGCCCCCCAGCGGCCTCGACATGTTGCGGTGCGACCTGTCCGAGGCCTATTCGGTCGAGGACTACGAGCGCCTCATCGTGGGCTACGCGACCGCGCACCCGGAGACCGAGTGGATCCTCGGCGGCGGATGGTCGATGGACGTCTTCCCTGGCGGCAACCCGCCGAAGGGCGTCCTCGACCGGATCGTGCCCGACCGACCGGTGTTCCTGCCGAGCCGGGACGGCCACAGCGCGTGGGTCAATTCGCGGGCGCTCGAGATCGCCCGGGTCACGGCCGATACCCCGGATCCCTCGGACGGCGTGATCATCCGCGAGGACGACGGGTCGCCGTGGGGGACCCTCCACGAGGGCGCGATCCACCTGGTCGACGAGCACGCGCCCTCGGACACGCTCGAGGACTGGATCGCCGGGCTCCGGACCGGTCAGGCGTACCTGCACGCGCTCGGCATCACCGCGTGGCAGGACGCGATCGTCGGGATCAACGGGACGAGCTACGACACCTTCGATGCGTACGTCCGGTTCGCCGAGGACGGCGAGCTGACCGCGCGCGTGATCGGCGCGCTGTGGTGGGACCGGCATCGGGGGCTCGAGCAGGTCGACGACCTGATCGCCGCGAGGGCGCGCGGCCCGGTCGGCCGCTTCTCGCCGACGAGCGTGAAGATCATGCAGGACGGGGTGATCGAGAACTTCACCGCCGGCGTGCTCGAGCCGTACCTCGACGCCGACGGGAACCCCACAGAGAACCACGGGAAGTCGTTCGTGGATCCCGAGGAGCTCAAGGAGGCCGTCGTTCGGCTCGACGCCGAGGGGTTCCAGGTGCATTTCCACGCGCTCGCCGAGCGCGCGGTCCGCGAGGCGCTCGACGCGATCGAGGCCGCGCGGCGGGCGAACGGGATGAACGACCTCCGCCACCACATCGCGCATATCCAGGTGATCCACCCGGAGGACATCGCCCGGTTCCGCGAGCTGGGCGTGGTCGCGAACGCGCAGCCGCTGTGGGCCCAGAACGAGGGCCAGATGGTCAACCTGACGATCCCGTTCCTCGGTCCCGAACGCGCCGGGTGGCAGTACCCGTTCGGCTCGCTCGTCCGGGCGGGCGCGACGCTCGCGTTCGGCAGCGACTGGGGCGTCTCGAGCCCGAACCCTCTCGAGGAGATCCATGTCGCGGTGAACCGCATGGGGTGGCCCGGCTACGAGTACGCCGGCGTCGACGAGGCCGCGACCGTTCCGTTCCTGCCGGAGCAGGCGGTCGATCTCCCGACGGCGATCGCTGCGTTCACGATCGGATCGGCGTACGTGAACCATCTCGACGACGTGACCGGCTCGATCGAGCTCGGGAAGGCCGCCGATCTCGCGCTGCTCGACCGCAACGTCTTCGAGCGGCCGCGCGAGGAGCTCCACGCCGCACGGGTCCTCGCGACGTACGTCGAGGGCGAGCGCGTGTACGCCGCCGACGCCTGAGCGACCGTTCCTGACCGTCGGTCGGCGCGCCGGCTCGACCGCAGGTCATGCGGGATCGTTCCGTCCCGTGGGGACGCGGCGCTACGCTCGATCACGGCCGCCGACCGGCGGTCGCGACCCGGCGAGACGGAGGGAGGCTCCGTGATGCAGCGCGTCCCCGCACCGATCGACCGCGAGCGGGTCTTCGCGGTCCTGGCGCCGACGCTCGCGTCCTCACGCACGTTGCCGGCCGAGGCGTACCTGTCGGCCGACGTCTTCGCGTGGGAACGCGCGCACTTCTTCGAAGGCTCGTGGGTGTGCGTCGGACGGGGCGAGGACGTGGCGCGTCCCGGCGATCAGCGCGCGGTCCGGGTGGGCGACGAAGGGATCCTCCTGGTGCGCGGACCCGACGCGATCCTCCGCGCCTTCTCGAACACGTGCCGCCATCGCGGCCACGAGCTGCTCGACCCGGGGGAGACGCGCTCGCTCCGCGCGATCAAGTGCCCGTACCACGCGTGGGTCTACTCGCTCGACGGCGCGCTCGCCGGGGCGCCACGCTTCGGCGACGTCGCGGGGTTCCGCAAGGAGGACCACCCCCTGATCGGCCTCCGGGTCGCCGAGTGGCACGGGTGGATCTTCGTGAACGCGAGCGGCGACGCCCCGCCGTTCGAGCAGCACGTCGGCAACCTCGACGAGCTCGTGGCGCCGTGGGAACCCGAGCGCCTCGTCGTCGCGGAGACGCACGACTACGTGATCGAGGCGAACTGGAAGGGGATCACGGAGAACTACCACGAGTGCTACCACTGCCCGTCGATCCATCCCGCCCTGTGCACGGTGACCCCGGTCGACTCGGGAGCCAACTACGCGCACGACGGCGCATGGGTCGGCGGATCGATGGAGCTGATGGAGCACGCCGACACGATGTCGCTGTCCGGCCGGAGCCTCGGGGTCCCGATCCGCGGCCTCGAGCCGCGGCAGCGCCGCGAGGTCTACTACTTCGGGCTGTTCCCGAACCTGCTCCTCAGCCTGCATCCGGACTACGTGATGACGCACCGGATCGAGCCGCAAGGGCCGGGTCGCACGCGGGTCGAGTGCTCGTGGCTCTTCCCGCCCGAGGCCCTCGAGGTCGACGGATTCTCGCCGACGTACGCGACGGAGTTCTGGGACCTCACGAACCGGGAGGACTGGCGGGCGTGCGAGTCCGTCCAGCGCGGGCTCGCGAGCCGGGGTGCCCGACAGGGCCCGTTCGCGTGGAGCGAGGACGAGGTCCACGCGTTCATGGCATTGGTCGCCGACGGCTACCTGACCGGCCGCGCATCGGTGCCACCGCCGGTGCACGCGGTCGAGAGCACGCGCGTGTCCTGACCTGCGCGATCGTCGCACACGGACCTGACTTCTGGTCAGGACGGCGCCTTGCCGGGGTCCGGGGGCGGCCGGACGATACCGCTCCCACCGCTCCCGGCGTCGCCGGACGGGGCGAAGGCAACGCGCCAGCCCGCCGGAGGCCGCCCGGAACGATCGCG
>DASPIF010000214.1:0-2468 GCA_035629255.1 Actinomycetota bacterium
CTCGCGGGTCACGAGCACCTCCATCCCCTGCGACTCGAGCCACTCGGTCGCGAGCCGGATCTGCGTCCCCTTGCCCGCGCCCTCGACGCCCTCGAACGCGACGAACAATCCCGCCGACGGCGGGCGCTTGAGCTTGGGGACCAGCGACAGCGGCTGCGGCTTGCTGACGCGGAAACGGCGGAGCCCTCGACGGGTCACGATGCCGGCGAGGATGGCACCGAGGCCGGCGACCATCAACGCGACGCGCGTCCCGTCGAGATCGATCCGGACATCGCCGAGGTCGAGCCCCCGCGACCCGATGACCCCCGCGAGCAGGGGGAAGACCGTCAGCGACAGGAACAGCGCGAACCGTGACAGCACCGTGAGCGAGCCGAACGTCCGTCCGCGGAACTCGTCGGTGACGTTCTCCTGCAGCAACGTGTAGCCGCTCACCCACGCAGACCCGCAGAACGACCCCAGCACGACGGTGATCGGCGACGCGAACTCGATCGACGGCATGGCGGCGAGGACGAACAGCGACGCCGAGGCGAGGATGATCGACCACACGAAAACGGCCTCACGCTCGATGAACTCGACGACCTTGTTCGAGGTCGCCATGCCGATCCCCATCCCCACCCCGAACGAGGTGACGAGGATCCCCCACCCGGGCTTGCCCGCCCCGAGCGCGCGGGACGCGAAGACCGTCCCGAGCGCGAGCACCGCCCCGACCGCCCCGAACGCCGAGACGATCCCGAACGTCATCGCGGAGGCGAGCGTGCTCTCCTTGAGGAAGCGGAGCCCGTCCATCACGTCGCGCCCGACCCGAGCGATCTCGAACCGCTGGAAGGTCCTCGGCGCCGGGGACGAGAGCGGGATGCCGGAGACGAGGAACGCTGAGAGCGTGAACGTGCCGGCGTCGAGCCAGAGCGCGAGGGACTCCGGTCGGTCGCTCAGCCACGGGATCAGATCCGGGTCCGCGAGGAACGCGAACACGATCCCGCCGAGCGGGAGCGTTCCGTAGGTCGTGATCAGCCCGAGCGAGTTCGCGTTCGCGAGCTGGCGCCTCGGGACGAGGTTCGGCAGCGAGGCGTCGCGTGCGGGCGTCCACAGCAGCGAGAAGCACTCGATCACGAACGACAGGACGTAGATCGCCCAGAGCGGTCCGAGGAACGGCATCGTCGCGTACATCGCACCGCGGGCGATGTCCGCCGTCATCATCAGCGTCTTCCGGTTGAACCGGTCCACGAAGGCCCCCGCCACCGGCCCGAACAGGATCGCCGGCAGCATCCGCGCCACCATCACGCCCGCGATCGCGAACGAGCCGCCCGAGTCGCCGCCCTTGCTCGTCACGAGCGACGTCACCGCGACGAACCCCACCCAGTCCCCGAACGAGCTGACGCTCTGCGCGCCGAGGAGCCGCGCGAAGCCGCGACTCGTGAGCAGGTCCTTCAACGTCGCCGAGCGCGTGCCGCGGAGGGCGGCGATCTCGTCGGCGAAGCTCGACACCTGCGGACTAGCCCTCCGCCGCCGCGGGAACGTCGGCGCTCGGCGAGGTCGCGGTCGGTGCTTCCTTCGTGGCCTTCTTCGCGGTCTTCCGCTTCGCCGTCGACTTCTTCTTGGCGGCCGGCTTCTTCTTCGCCTTGGCCGCCTTCGCGGCCGCGCGCTCGGCGCGGGCGACGGCCTTCGCGGCGCGCGCCGCGGCCTCCGCCTCGACATCGCCCGAGCGCGTGACGTTCCACTCCTTGTCCATCTCCGCGCCGCAGTTCCAGCAGCGGAACGACTTCGGGCGCTCGACCACGAGCGAGCCGCACTCGGGGCACGGCCGGTCCTTGATGGGCGGGTTGTTCACCGCGAAGTCGCACTCGGGGTAGCGATCGCAGCCGTAGAACAGCCCGAACCTCGTCCGCTTCTCGACGATCTGGCCCTGCGTGCACTGAGGGCACGTGATCTCGAGCGACTTCGGCGGGTCCTTCTTGATGTAGCTGCAGTCCGGGTAGCCGCTGCATCCGACGAACATCCCGAACCGGCCGGACTTCCGGACGAGCTGCCGCCCGCACTCCGGACAGGTCTCATCGAGCAGCTCGGGCTCGGGACGCTCGCTGCCGTCGAGGTTGCGGATGTACTTGCACCCGCCGTCCTCGGCCGCGAACCGCGTGCACCCGATGAAGCGGCCGTAGCGTCCGAGCCGGATCTGCAGTCGTCCCGGCGGGGTGCGGCCCTCCTCGAGGCACCTGGGGCATTCCTCGTCGAGCTCCTCGACGTAGCGCTCGAACTTCTCCTCGGCGCGCTCGAGGTCCTCGCGGAACGGATGCCAGAACTCGCGCAGCGTGTGCACGCGCTGCTGGTTCCCCTCCGCGATCTCGTCGAGCTGCTCCTCCATCCGTGCCGTGAAGTTCACGTCGACGATCTCGGCGAAGTGCTCGACGAGCTTGTCGGTCACGACCTCGGCGACGTCCTCGGGGTAGAAGCGCTTGTCCTCGAGCCGCACG
>DASPIF010000215.1:0-2306 GCA_035629255.1 Actinomycetota bacterium
ATCGCGGGGTCATCGACCGCGCGCCGGTAGGCCTTGGTGAGGTCGTCGTGGGCGAACGCGAGCCGCTCGAGCAGCTCGACGGTGGCGCGGCGGTGAGAGACCCCGAGGGCCAGGATGGGCATCGTCGACGGCGAGCCTACCGAAGTGCTCCCGAACGCGCGGCGCGCGGGTAGCATCCCGCGCGCCCGGACGGGCACGAGCGGGAGGCGGACGTGGAGCGGGCCAGGGCGCGGGACCTCGGCGTGACGATCGGGGTCCTGCCGACGGGGCGACGCAACGCGATCACCGACGTGGCCGGCGTCCGCGTCGGTCACCGGACGATCGTCCGCGACCCGCGCCCGGACGGCCGCGGCGCCGTCCGCACCGGCGTGACCGCCGTCTTCCCGCACGAGGGCGTCCCGTGGACCGAGCGCGTGTACGCGGGCACCCACATCCTCAACGGGTTCGGCGAGCTGATCGGTATCAATCAGCTGAACGAATGGGGGCTCCTGCATTCGCCGATCGTGATGACGTCGTCGCTCGCGATCGGGAAGGCGTACGACGCGACGATCCGCTGGAGGACCGAGCGGCACGCCGCGACGACGCACGAGGGCGGCGACATGCCGTTCGTCACCGAATGTGACGACTCGTTCCTCAACGACGTCACGTCCTTCCCACTCGCGGACGAGGACGTGTTCGCCGCGCTCGACGACGCGAACGAGGGCGACGTCGCCGAGGGATGCGTCGGTTCGGGGACGGGGATGCAGTGCATGGACTTCAAGGGCGGCATCGGGACGGCGTCACGCGTGGTGGAAGGTGGGTTCACCGTCGGCGTCCTCGTGATGACCAACTTCGGCGAGCGGCAGAACCTCGTGATCGACGGCGTGCCCGTCGGCCGCGAGATCACCGACCTCCAGCCGGAGGAGCACTCGGAGGGCTCGTGCATCGTGATCGCCGCGACGGATGCGCCGATGCTCCCGCATCAGCTCCGGCGGATCGCGCTCCGCAGTGGCCTGGGGCTCGCGCGGTGCGGCTCGGTCGGCCACAACGGATCCGGCGAGCTCATGGTGGCGTTCTCGACGGCGAACCGCGTCCCGCTCGAGGTGCCGGACGGCGTGCTCGACGTCAGGGCGGTGCTCGACGGCGGGACGTGGCAGGGGCCGAGCCCGTTGAACGACCTGTTCCTCGCGACGGTCGAGGCCACCGAGGAGGCCGTCGTCAACGCGATGTTCATGGCAACGACCACCGTCGGGCACGACGGGAACACGCTGCAAGCGCTCCCGCTCGACCGCACGCTCGAGATCCTCGAGCGGCACGGCCGCCTCGCTTCCCGCTAACGCGGCGCGAACCTCGCCGGGTCGAACGGACCGGCGTCGATCCACGGCGTCGCGCCGAGCACGACCTCGGCCGCGAGCTCCGCGCTCCCCGCGCCGAGGATCACGCCCTCGGATCCGTGGCCGCTCGCGACGAAGAGGCCCTCGCCGAGCCACCCCAGGATCGGGCGCTCGTCCGGCGAGACCGGCCGGACGCCCGACCACGTCGCGACGACCGGCGCGTCGGCGAGCGCGGGGACGAGCCTCGCGGCGGCACGTGCGACCTGGCGCGGGACGTCGAGCTCGAACGTGTCGGCGGCCAGCGACGGCTCGCGCGACGTGCCGGTGACGATCGAGCCGTCCGGCGCTGGCTGGATCATCGGCGAGACGTCGCGTTGCTCCTCGCCGCCGGCGAAGGCGCCGACCGACAGGTCGAGCGCACCCGGCTCCTCCGCGAACACGGGCACCTCGTGACCGGTGAGCAGACGGCGCGCCCCGCTCTGGATCCATCGACGGATCAAGGGACGTTCGGGGGCCGCGTGAACGAGCCACCCGCGCGCCGAGCGGATCGGGAGACGGATCCCGAGCGGTCGCACCAGCGCCGAGGACCACGGTCCCGCGGCGATCACGACGGTGTCGCCCGCGATCACGCCGTCGTCGGTCACGACCCCGGTCACGCGGTCGTCTCCGATGACGAGGCGTCGCGCGGGTCGGTGGTGGTCGATGCGCGCCCCGTGCGCTCGCGCGAGCGCCGCCAGACAGACGGTGAGCGCGGTGGGGTCGACGCGGTGGCCCTCGTGCAGGAGGTACCCCTCGAGGACGTCGGGCGCGAGCTCCGGTTCGAGCTCGCGCGCGTCGACGCGCTCGACCGTCACCTCCACGGCCTGCGCCGAAGCGGCCCACCGCCGGAGGTCGTCGCGCTCGTCCTCGTTGATCGTCACCGCGAGCGTCCCGAGCGGCTCGCGATCGAGGAACACCGGGAACGGCGGATCCTCGGTCAGCTCGAGGTACCGC
>DASPIF010000216.1:0-2371 GCA_035629255.1 Actinomycetota bacterium
AGCGCCTTCTCGATCACGGCGTCGACCTCGTCGGGGTGCTCCGCGCGCAGGCCGACGCATCCGTAGGCCTCCGCGAGCTTCACGTAGTCCGGGGTGTCGTACGACAGGTACACCTGCGAGTAGCGCTCCTCGTAGAAGAGCTCCTGCCACTGCCGGACCATCCCGAGGTGCGCGTTGTTGATGATCGCGGTGATGAACGGGATGTTCTCCGTGCGGCTCGTCGCCAGCTCCTGGGCCGTCATCTGGAAGCACCCGTCGCCGTCGATCGCGATCACGCGCTTGTCCGGACGACCCGCCGCTGCGCCGAGCGCCGCCGGGACCGCGAACCCCATCGTCCCGAGCCCGCCCGAGTTGACCCACGTCCGGGGCTCGGAGAACCGCCAGAACTGCGATGCCCACATCTGGTGCTGGCCGACGCCGCTCACGACGATCGCGTCGCCCTGTGTCAGCTCGTAGAGGCGCTCGATCGCGAACTGCGGCTTGAGCGGACCATCGGCCGGCTGGTCGTAGCGGTAGGGGAACCGCTCCTTCCAGTCTGCGAGCGTCGCGAGCCACTCGCTCCGATCGGGCACGCCGCCCTTCTCGTCCTGCGCACGCCGCAGCTCGGCGTGGAGCTTCGCGATCACGTCGCCGCAGTCGCCCACGATCGGGACGTCGGCGGTTCGGTTCTTGCCGATCTCGGCCGGATCGATGTCGACGTGGACGATCTTCGCGTCCGGCGCGAACGAGGAGAGCTGGCCCGTCACGCGATCGTCGAACCGCGACCCGAGCGCGACGAGCAGGTCCGCCTTCTGCATCGACGTGACGGCCGGATAGCCGCCGTGCATCCCGGGCATCCCGAGCGCGAGCTCGTGGTCGTCGGGGAACGCTCCCCGAGCCATCAGCGTGGTGACGACCGGCAGGACCCCGTCCGTCGCGAGCGCGAACAGCTGCTTCGACGCGTTCGCCTTGATCACACCGCCGCCCACGTACAGGACCGGCCGCTTCGCGCGCATGATCAGCTCGACCGCCGAGCGCACCTGCTTGAGGTTGCCTTTCGTCGTCGGCTTGTATCCGGGGAGATCGACGGTCTCCGGCCAGCGCCACGTGATCTCCTGCAGCTGGACGTCCTTCGGCACGTCGATCAGCACGGGACCGGGGCGGCCGGTGCTCGCGATGTGGAACGCCTCGCGGACGGTCTCGGCGACCTCGTTCGCGTCCTTGACGAGGAAGTTGTGCTTCGTGATCGGCATCGTGATGCCGCAGATGTCGGCCTCCTGGAACGCGTCGTTGCCGACGACCGGCGTCGGCACCTGTCCCGTGATCGCGACCATCGGGACCGAGTCCATCTTCGCGTCGGCGAGCGCGGTCACGAGGTTGCAGCCGCCCGGGCCGCTCGTCGCGATGGCGACCCCGACCTTGCCGGTCGCCCACGCGTAGCCCTCGGCGGCGTGGCCGGCGCCCTGCTCGTGCCGGCAGAGGACGTGGCGGATGTTCGCCTCGATCAGCGGGTCGTAGGCGGGCAGGATCGCCCCGCCCGGGATCCCGAAGACGAGGTCGACGCCCTCGCCCTCGAGCGACTTGAAGAGCGCCTGCGCGCCCGTGACCCTCGTCATCGCGCGCCCGCCGTCGCAGGGCGCTCCTCCACCGGACCGGTCTGGACCCGGCGGACGGTCGCGCTCAGCTTGTGGGCGAGGTTCCGCACCTGGCGCTCGAACTCCCACGGCGTCCAGTCGCGCCGGCGGCTCGTGAGCCCGCTCTCGGCCATCCCGCCGCCGAACTCGAACCCGGCGTCGAGGTACACGACCTCCTCGCCGAAGAAGCGATCGAACTGGGCTCGCTCGGTCGGATCGGTCACCTCGACCGTGACCTGGGCCGGACCCTCCCACAGCACGCTCGCGATGCGGTGTCCGTCTCGCTCGAACTCGTAACGCATGGTTCCTCCTGGTGTCCGGCGGATCGGCCGGCGGGCTGGGATGCGGGGTAAGAAAAACCCCTCGCGGCGCGAGGGGTATCTGGCGCGGCTCCCGAGCCTGCTCGGCTCGGCCGCGCCTACGTAATAAGTACGAGGACCTGCAGGTTCCCGAACGCGATCCTCGTCGTCATGGTCGGGTCAGTGTAGAGACGTGCTCCGAGGTGTCAACCCCCGAGGGCCGGGCGCTCGCTCAGGGCTCGACGTTGACCCCGTCGGCCTCGAGCGGGCCCACACCGATGTCCGGCGTGCCGAGGCCATCGCTCTCGTCACGCCGGCGCATCGACCGGCCGCCCGACAGGTTGCGGGCCGTGTCGATCAGCGAGACGTGCGAGAAGGCCTGCGGGAAGTTGCCGGTCATCCGCCCCGTCGAGACGTCGTACTCCTCCGACAGGAGGCCGACGTCGTTGCGGATCGCGA
>DASPIF010000217.1:0-11568 GCA_035629255.1 Actinomycetota bacterium
ACGATCGTGGCCGAGGACCTGGTTGCCGACGGGCACGGTGATCGGCGCGCCGGTGTTGCGCACCGTCGTGCCCCGCACGAGCCCGTCGGTCGGCTTCATGGCCACGGCCCGGACCTGGCTCTCGCCGATGTGCTGGGCGACCTCGGCCACGATCGTCTGGGTCTGGCCCTCGATGGTGATGTCGAACTCGAGCGCCGTGTTGATCTCCGGCAGCGCGTCGGGCGGGAACTCGACGTCGACCACCGGGCCGGCGATCGAGATGACCCGCCCTTCCTTCAACGCCTCCCTGGTCTCGGTGACCGCCATCCTCTAGCTCTCCTTGTCGTCGTCGTCGGACTGGCGCAGCGCTTCCGCGCCGCCGACGATCTCCATGATCTCGGTCGTGATCTCGTCCTGACGGGCGCGGTTCGCCTGGCGGGTCAACACCTTGATGAGCTCCTCCGCGTTGTCGGTCGCCGCCGCCATCGCGCGCTGCCGGGCGGCGTTCTCCGACGCCGCCGACTCGAGCATCGCGAACCAGATCTTCGTGATCACGTACTGCGGGAGCAGATCGTCGAGGATCGCGGCGGGGCTCGGCTCGAACAGGTAGTCGGCGTGCGGTCGGTGCTCGCTGTCCCCGCCCACCTCCTCGGGGTGGATCGGGAGGAAGCGCTTGTCGGTCGCTCGGAACGTGAACGCCGAGCGGAAGTCCGTGTACACGACGTGGAGCTCGTCGATGCGACGTTCGCGGAACTCCCGGATCATCCGACGGCCGATCTCGCGAGCCGCGTCGTAGCGCGGGACCTCGGAGAACCCCGACCACTCGTCCTCGATCGGGATGCCTCGGAAGCGGAAGTAGCCGATCGCCTTCTTCCCGACGGCGTAGACGACGGGCTCGATGCCGCGCGAGCGCATCCGCCGGATCAACCCCTCGCTCCGCTTGATCACGTTGGCGCTGTACGCACCGGCGAGCCCGCGATCGGAGGTGAGGACGACGACGGCCGCGCGCTCCGGGTTCTCGCGCTCCTCGAGCAGGGGATGCGCGAGCGATCCCGTCTGTCGAGCGAGATCCTCCATCGCGCTCGTCAGCAGGTCGGCGTACGGTCGCGCCTCTCCGACGCGCTGCTGGGCCTTGACGATCCGCGACGCCGCGATGAGCTCCATCGCGCGCGTGATCTTCATCGTCGACTGGACCGAGCGGATCCGCCGACGGACGACACGGAGCTGGGCTCCCATCGGTTACCCGGGCGGCGGTGGGGCGTCGGTGTCGGAGATCGGGCCGGCTTCGGCGCGGACCTCCTCGGCCGTCACCGGCTCGGCGGGCGCCGGCTCGGCCGTCTCGGTCCGTTCGTCGTCGCCCTCGGACGACATGCGGTCCCATCCGACGTCCTCGCGGAGCTGGTCGCGCGGTCCACCGCCGGCGGCGGCCGCGCTCCCGGCCTCGGGACCGCTCGGCCGGAAGGAGCGCTTGAAGTCCTCGACCGCATCCTTGAGCTGCTGATCCGATCCGTCGTCGAGCTGGCCGCTCTCTCGGATCGCGTCCAGGACGTTGGTCCGCGCAGCGACGGCCTCGAGGAACCCGTCGATGAACCGCCTCGCGTCCTCGACGGGCAGGTCGTCGAGATGGCCACCGGTCGCGACCCAGATCATCACGACCTGCCGTTCGACCGGGACGGGCTGGTACTGCGGCTGCTTGAGGATCTCGACGACGCGGGCGCCGCGAGCGAGCTGCTGCTGCGACGCCTTGTCGAGCTCGGATCCGAACTGCGCGAAGGCCTCGAGCGCGCGGTACTGCGCGAGGTCGATGCGCAGGCGCCCGGCGATCGACTTCATCGCCTTGATCTGGGCGTTCCCACCGACGCGGCTGACCGAGATGCCCACGTTGATCGCCGGCCGGACGCCGGCGAAGAACAGGTCCGGTTCCAGGTAGATCTGACCGTCGGTGATCGAGATGACGTTCGTCGGGATGTAGGCCGAGACGTCGTTCCCCTTCGTCTCGATGATCGGGAGCGCGGTGAACGACCCACCCCCGAGCTCGTCCGAGAGCTTGGCCGCGCGCTCGAGCAGCCGCGAGTGCAGGTAGAAGACGTCGCCCGGGAAGGCCTCGCGCCCGGGCGGCCGACGGAGCAGCAGCGAGAGCGTGCGGTACGCCGTCGCTTGCTTCGAGAGGTCGTCGTACACCGCGAGGGCGTGGAACCCCTTGTACATCCAGTGGGCGCCGAGGGCGGCGCCGGCGTACGGCGCGATGTACTGGAACGGCACCGGGTCGGCCGCCGACGCGTTCACGATCACGGTGTAGTCGAGCGCACCGTTGTCGCGCAGCGTCTCGACGATCTCGGCGACCGTCGAGGCCTTCTGCCCGACGGCGACGTAGATGCATCGGACCTGCTTCTTCGGGTCGCCGCTCGCCCAGTTGTCGCGCTGCGCGATGATCGCATCGACCGCGATCGCGGTCTTCCCGGTCTGACGGTCGCCGATGATCAGCTGGCGCTGGCCGCGGCCGATCGGCGTCATCGCGTCGATCGCCGTGATCCCGGTCTGGAGCGGCTCCTTCACCGGCTGTCGCGAAACGACGTTCGCCGCCTGGACCTCGAGGTTGCGTCGGCCGTCGTCCTGGATCGGCCCGCGGCCGTCGATCGGCTGGCCGAGCGGGTCGATCGCGCGTCCGAGGAACCCGTCCCCGACGGGGATCGACAGGATCTGGCCGGTCTGCTTGACGAGCGCGCCCTCCTCGATGTGCTCGTAGTCGCCGAGCAACACGCACCCGATCTCGTCCTCGTCGAGGTTGAACGCCAGGCCGAGCAGCCCGCCGGGGAACTCGAGGAGCTCGTTCGCCATCGCGTTCGGCAGCCCCTTGACGCGCGCGATCCCATCGCCCGCGTCCACGACGCGGCCGACCTCCTGCCGCTCGACCGAGGGCCGGTAGCTCTCGACGTTGCGGCGGAGGGCGTCCGCGATGCTCGAGGGGTCGAAGTTCAGCTCGTCGATCGCCATCGGTTCAGATCACTCCCGTCGGTTCAGGCCCCGGCCATCTGCTGCTTGGCCTCGTCGAGGCGGCTCCGGACGGAGCCGTCGAAGATCGTGTCGCCGACGCGGGCGACGATGCCGCCGAGGACGCTCGGATCCACCGTCACGCGGACCTCGACCTCGTGCCCGGTCGCGTCCGACAGCGCCCGCGCGAGGCGCTCGCGTTGGCCGTCGTCGAGCGGCACGGCGCTCCGCACCTCGGCGAGCGCGTGTCGGCGGCTGTCGGCCGCGATCTCCGACATCGCCGCGATCACGCGGTCGATGTCGCGGGCGCGCCCCTGCTCGACCAGGAAGCCGAGCAGGTTCAGCGCGACCGGGTTCGCGCGCTCGCCGAGCGTGTCGCGGATCAGGCCTCGCTTGTTCTCGACGGGCAGCGCGGGGTCGTTCAGCGCGTCACGGACGCGATCGTCGCGTTCGAGGAGCGCCGCGAACGCGTAGAGCTGCCCCTCCACCTGCTCGAGCTCGTCCTCGGCCTGCGCCACGGCGAACATCGCCTGGGCGTAGCCGCGGACGAGGTCGTCGGGCGGCGCCACTCAGTTGCGTCCGTTCGTCGAGGCGACCTGGTCGATGTAGTCGTCGATCAGCCGCTGATGCGCCCGCTCGTCGAGCGATTCGCCGACGACGCGGCCGGCGAGCTCCACGGCGATCTGGCCCACCTGGGCGCGCAGCTCCTGGAACACGCGGTCGCGCTCGGCCCGGATCTCGTCCTGGGCGCGCGCGACGATCGCCTGGGACTCCTCCTCCGCCTTCACCTGGAGGTCGCGGCGCATCTGGTCGGCCGTGCGACGCGCCTCCTCGATGATGCGGTTGGCCTCGTCCCGGGCGCCGGCGAGCTGATCGCGGTAGTTCGCGAGCTCCTGTTCGGCCGTGCGACGCGCGTCCTCGGCCTTCTCCATGTCGCCCTGGATCTTCTCGGTGCGCTGGTCGAGCATCTTGTTGAGCGCCGGGAACGCGAGCTTCGCGATCACGGCGAACACGATCAGGAACACGATCCCGCCGACGATCAGCTCGACCGGTTCGGGCAGGATCGGGTTCGGCGGGGCCTCTTCGACGTGCTCCTCGGCCTGCGCGAGGATCGTTGCCAGCACGTGCAGCACGATGCCTCCCTAGATGATGAACGACAGGACGAAGCCGAAGAGCGCGAGCGCCTCGACGAACGCGATCCCGAGGAACATCGTGGTCCGGACCATGCCGGCCGCCTCGGGCTGGCGGGCCATCGCCTCGACGGCCTTGCCGACGAGGAACCCGATGCCGATGCCGGGGCCGATCGCGGCGAGGCCGTAGACCAGCCCCTTGCCGACCGAGCCGAGGCCCTCGGAGAGATCGCCCTCGACCTGCGCGAGGACACCGACCAGTTGACGGAACATGCGGTGCTCCTTCCTAGTGCTCCGAGTGGATCGAGCTGCCGATGTAGACGGCAGCCAGGATCGTGAAGATGTACGCCTGCAGGACCGCGACCAGGACCTCGAACGCGACGAGGAAGACCGCGAGGCCGAAGGCGGGGATCGCGAAGGGCAGCGTGGACGGCTTCCACGCGAGGTACGTCGCGCCGATGAAGAACAGGGTCAGGATCAGGTGGCCGGCGATCATGTTGGCCGCGAGACGGACGGAGAGCGTGAGCGGCCGCACGATGAACGTCGAGACGAACTCGATCGGCACGAGCAGGAGGTGCAGCGCCGCGGGGACGCCGGGCAGCACGACCGAGTCCTTGAAGTACCGGAGGCCGTGCGCGCGGACGCCGGCGACGATGAACATGATGTAGACCAAGATCGCGAGGAACGCCGGGATCGCCATCCGCGACGTCGTCGGGAAGTTGATGAACGGCAAGATGCCGAAGATGTTGTTCACGAAGATGAACAGGAACAGCGTCGTCAGGAACGGCACCCACGGCAGGCCGGACGGGCCCATCACCTCGAGCGCGATCCCGTTCCGGATGAACTCGACGATCGACTCCATCGCGTTCTGCAGGCCCCGCGGCACGAGCGCCGGCTTGCGGAACGCGACGAGGACGAGCGCGATCACGATCAACCCGGCGAGGACGATCAGCATCGAGACCCGGTTGAAGCACATGTCGCCGGAGCCGATCACGCACGGCGTTTCGAAGATCTCCGTGCCCGGCGCGTGGAACCCCTCGGGCGGCGGGTCGAACGCGAGGATCCCGGCGAGCGCTCGCATCTAAACGCGCGCCTCCTTCGCGGCGAGCGCCTCGTGCGCGCGGGCCGCAGGTACGTCGGCGGGGATCTGGAGCTCGGTGCCGACGCCGCCGAGCGTGAGCTTGGCCTCGAAGGCGAGCAGCGCGAGCGTTCCCGGAACGACGGCGAGCCCGAACGCGAGCGGTGAGAACCACGCCATCGCGTCCAGCAGGAACAGGAGACCGACGATCACCCCGAGCCGGACGACCACGCCGCCGAGCGCGACGGCGTGCACGGTCGAGACGGAGATCCGCGACGCCCACGCGAGCGACAACCCGTGCGCGGCGAAGTTGACGAGGACGACCGCGACACCGATGACCGCGGACCATCCCGCGCCGGCGTCAGCGGCCAGCACGCCGACGACGAACGCGATCGGGGCGGCGACGGACACCGGGACGAGCGCCCGCCGGACCATCTCGTGCTCAGGTCTCGTGATGCTCATCTCTCCCGAACCGGACGTAGACCACGTAGATCGACGCGCTGATACCGACGAGCATGCCGATCGGCAGGAACAGCCACTCGAGCCCTACCCACCGATCGATCAGGTATCCGAGGCCGCCCCAGACGACGATGCCGGCGAGGAGCGTCCCGGTGACGGTCCAGGCCGCGCCCATCCCGCTCCAGGCATCGCCGCGACCGGCCAAGGCGGGGCGAGTATATCGGCGCCCCGGATCGTCCGTCATCGCAGGTAGATGGGCATATCCGGCCACTTCGTGAAATATTTCACAAAGTCTCGGGGTGCGGCAACCGTCAGCGTGACCGGCGTCGCTGGGCGAGGACGCTCGCGACCGCCGCGAGGATGCCCGCGCCGAACAACAGGGTGCCCATGACGTTGACCTGCGGCGGGATGCCGATCCGCTGGGCGCCGTACACCCACAGGGGGAACGTCGTCTCCTGGCCCGCCACGAAGTTCGTGATCACGAAGTCGTCGAGCGACAGCACGAACGCGAGGAGGAACCCCGCGAGGATCGCGGGCGCGATCAGCGGCAACGTCACCTTGAAGAACGCGGCGACGGGGCTCGCGAACAGATCCTGGGCCGCGTCCTCGAGGTTGCGGTCGAGCCCCTGCACCCGCGCCCGCACCGTGATCGCCACGAACGCGATCGAGAAGCCGATGTGGGACAGCAGGATCGAGGTGAAGCCGAGTGGGAACCCCGCGAGGATGAACATCGAGAGCAGCGACGACCCGAGGACGATCTCGGGGACGGCGATCGCGAGGAAGATGATGAAGTCGACCGCGCGCGTCCCGCGGAAGCGGTACCGCCCGAGCGCCAGACCGAACAGTGTCCCGACGACCGTCGCCACCGCCGCCGACAGCGGGGCGATGAGCAGCGAGGTCTTGAACGCCTCCGGGAGCCCCGGGATGTTGAAGACGTTCGTCCACCAGTCGAACGTGAACCCCCAGAACTTCGGCGTCTGGCGGTCGCCGGGGATGTCGTTGAAGCTGTAGAGGATCATCACGAAGATCGGGCTCGCCAGGTACAGGATCATCACGAGCGTGTAGACGGGCAGGATGAACCGGGTCCACCGGCGTGTCGGTTGCTTGAGGGGCGCCTGCGAGCGTGCGACCGGCGCCTGCCGAGCGGTGGCAATCGCGCTCACGCCTGCGCTCCGGCCGCGCGCTGGACGTCCTCCGTGCCGAGCACCCGCGCGTACGCGCTCGCGAGGACGAGCATCACGACCATCAGGATCACGGACAGCGCGGCGGCTTCGGGATAGTCGAGCTCGACGAGGAACTTCTCCTGGATGATGTTCCCGATCATCGTCGTCCCCGGACCACCGAGCAGCGTCGAGTTCACGTAGTCGCCCGTCGCGGGGACGAACGTCAGCAGGAACGCGGCGAACACGCCCGGCAGCGAGAGCGGCCACACGACCTTGCGGAACGCCTCCCACCGCGTCGCGTAGAGGTCCTTCGCGGCCTCGATCAGGCGCGCATCGATCCGTTCGAGCGCGACGTAGAGCGGCAGCGCGGTGAACGGGAGGAAGTTGTAGGTGATGCCGGCGACCACCGCGAACGGCGTCGCGAGGACGTGGAAGTCGTCGCCGAGCAGGCCGATCGCCTTCAGCGGCGCGAGGATCGGGCCGTTGTCACCGAGGATGAACTTCCACTGCAGCGTCCGGATCACGAACGAGACGAAGAACGGCATCAGGATCAGCAGGAGGAACGAGGACTTCCACCGGCCGCCGTAGAACGCGATCCAGTAGACCATCGGGTACGCGAGCAGCATCGCCGAGACCGTGACGATGATCGAGTACATCAGCGAGCGGACGAACTGCGTCTGGTACTGCCCGACGACGTCGCCGTAGTTCCCGAAGTCCCACGTGAAGTGGAACCCCCCCGAGAGCAGGCCTCCGCTCTGCAGCGACGTGTAGAGCATCAGCGTCAGCGGCAGGATGAAGAAGACGAACAGCAACGCAGCGCCCGGCGAGAGCAGGTAGTACGGCACCAACCGCCGCCGGCTCGATAACGACCGGCCCGCCGCGCGCGCGCCCGTGATCTCTGCCCGCTCGCTCGGAGGTGGGGACGCCGTCGCCACGGGGCTCGATCAGCTCTGCGAGATCGGCAGGAAGATCGAGTCCCACTCCTCGGCGGCCTCGTCCGTCCAGTCCGCGAACCCGAACGACGTCTTGTCGAGGAAGTCCTGGCTCGGGTACAGGAACGGGCTCTGCGCCGTCTGGTACAGCTTGTTCGCGTACCCCTTGTAGCCCTGGTCCTCCGCCTTCTCGGCGTCCTTCTGGATCAGCTCCTGGGTCTTCGGGACGGGCGACATGTACAGGACCCATTCGGTGACGTCCGTCGCCACCTTGGGATCGTAGTAGTAGTCCATGATCTCCGCGGCGCCGACGGGGTTCTGCGCGCCGACCGGCACCATCATGTTGTCGATCCACAGCAGCGCGCCGCCCTCGGGGAAGACGAACTCGAGCGGGAGGCCGAGCCAGACGTCGGAATACAGGACGTCACCCGACCACGCCATCGACGCGGCGAGGTTCCCGTTCTGCAGCTCGGTCAGGTAGTCGTTCCCGTAGTACGCACGCACGGTGCCGGAGTCGCGCTGCATGAGGAGCCAGTCCGCGGCCTCGCGCCACTCGGCCGGCCCCGACTCCTCGGGGTTGATGCCGAGGTTGATCATGACCCATTCCGCCATGTCGCCTTCGAGCATCCCGACGCTGTCCCGGCCGACCTTGTCCGGGTTCGCGAGGTCGTCCATCTTGGTGATCTCGCCGTCCACGAGCTTCGTGTTGACGCCGATCCCCGTGATGCCCGACTGCCATGCCATGCTGTACCGGTTCCCCGGATCGAAGAACGGATCCTTCGCCCACGTCGCGGCGTTCTCTTCGAAGTTCGGGCGCTTGGACGGATCGAGCTCGTACACCCAGCCGTTGCGGGTCAGGGCCGAGAAGTAGCGACCGTTCGTGAGGACGATCACGTCCCATCCGGGGTCGTCGCCGTTCGCGAGGAGGGGCTGGATCCGTCCGAAGAACTCGGCGTTGTCGTTGATCACGTCCTCGTAATTGACGGAGATCCCTGTCTCCTCCTCGAACTTGCGCACGGTCGGGTAGTAGACGTCTCCGTTCTTGTCCTTCGTCTGATCGACGTAGAAGGGCCAGTTCGCGAAGTTGAGCTGGTCCCCGGGCTCGCCGCCGAAGACGTCCTGGGGGTCGGCGGTCGTGCCGTCGCCACCCCCGTCGCCGCCGCAGGCCGCGAGGAGGCCGGCAAGGCTGAAGCCGACCGCGCCCGTCCCCGCGCCGCGCATCACGGACCGACGCGTCAGCCGGTGCGCCAGCACGCGCTGCATCACGCTCGGATCGACGAAGTCCCGCTCTCCCCGGTCGGTCATCCTTCTTCCTCCTCCGCTCCCACACCGTCCTGCGGCAGGACCGCGAACGTGTGCTCCCACTGCCAGGACAGCCGAACGCGCTCCCCAGGGCGAGGAGCCTCCTCCGTCCCGAGGTTCTGCACCCACACCGTGATGTCGTGCCCGCCGGGGCCCTCCACCTTGTACTGGTGACTGACGCCGATGTACGTCGACATCCGCAACAGTCCGGTGATCGAGTTCCAACCCGACGCCACCTGATCCTCGTCGTGCAACGCGGAGATCGTGATCTTCTCCGGCCTGACTCCGACGAGGACGTCGTCCCCCGTCCGGAAGGGCGCGCGGTCCGACGGCAGCCGGACGACGTCGCCGCCGGCGAGCAGCACCGTCGACAGGGCATCGTCCTGCTCCTTCAGCTGGCCCTCGAGCATGTTCGACGCGCCAAGGAAGCTGGCGACGAACTGCGTCTGTGGGCTCTCGTACACGTCCTCGGGCGGGCCGATCTGCTCGATCTTCCCGTGCCGCATCACCGCGAGGTGATCCGACATCGTCATCGCCTCTTCCTGGTCATGCGTCACGTAGATGAACGTGATCCCGACCTCCTGCTGGATGCGCTTCAGCTCGAGCTGCATCTGCTTGCGGAGCTTGAGGTCGAGCGCGCCGAGCGGCTCGTCGAGGAGCAGCACCTTCGGTCGGTTGACGAGCGCCCGCGCGAGGGCGACGCGCTGCTGCTGGCCTCCGGACATCTGTCCGGGCTTGCGCTTCTCGAACCCGGCGAGGTCGACGAGGGCGAGGGCTTCGATGACGCGGTCCTTGATCTCCTTGCTGCCGACCTTGCGGCGACGGAGCCCGAACGCGACGTTCTCGTAGACGTTCAGATGCGGGAAGAGCGCGTACGACTGAAACACGGTGTTGACATCTCGCTTGTACGGCGGCCGGTCGGTCACGTCCCGGCCGTCGAGGTAGATCGTGCCGCGCGTGGGCTCCTCGAACCCCCCGATCATGCGCAAGGTCGTCGTCTTCCCGCACCCCGACGGGCCGAGCAAGCTGAAGAACTCGCCGGACGCGATGTCGAGCGACAGGTCGTCGACCGCGACCGTCTCGCCGAAATCCTTCGTCACCCGCTCCAGGCGAACGTCGACCTCCGCCACTCGACCCCCTCGTGCTCCGACCCGCAGCGCCGCTCAACGACGTTCGGGACGCCAGAGTATGCCGCACGGTCCCCGAAGCATCACTCGCGACCGAAGAGGCGGCAGCGCCTCGCGCGACGTCCGTCGCCCCCCGTCTTGTACGCCCTGGACAACCATCGGGGATGGCAGCGGCCGCAACCACGTGCTTCCCGCTATCGGCGGCCTCGTCGCGCCGCCGGCTCCGGCAGCGGCGCGTGACCGTTCCCCTCGACCGCGACCGGCCGGCTGACATGCCGCGCGGCGGCCCGCCGATGCCGTCCGATGCGGCCGAGGGCCAGCGGCAGCGCGACGCCCAGCACGACGGCCGCGCCGACCACGGTGCCGACGAGCGCGCGCCCGTTGATGTACGCGACCGCGAGCGCGCACCCTGAGATCAGCGTCGACCACAGGTACATCAGCAGCACCGATTGCCGGTGCGAGTGCCCGATCTCCATCAGGCGGTGATGGATGTGCTCCTTGTCGGCGTGCCCGATGCTCGTGCGACGGCGGACCCGCCGGGCGACGGCCAAGGCGACGTCGAGCAGCGGCACCGCGAGCACGAACAGCGGGATCGCGATCGGGATCGCCCAGACGGGGAAGTCGCCGGCGGCGGGCTCCTGGCGGCCGACGCCCGAGATCGAGGCCACCGCGAGCACCATCCCGAGCAGGAGCGCGCCCGAGTCCCCCATGAAGATCCGCGCGGGATGGAAGTTCCACGGCAGGAAGCCGATCGCGCCCCCGGCGGCGATCGCGGACAGCAGCGCCGCGACCGAGGGATCGATCTCGCCGTCGGGCGAGCGCAGCATGTAGGCGAAGAACGCCATCGCCGCGATCGCGACGATCCCCGCGGCGAGACCGTCGAGGCCGTCGATCAGGTTGACCGCGTTCACGATCAGGACGACCCATGCGACCGTCAGCGGCACGGCGAGGTCGGGACCGAGCGACAGGATCCCCTGACCGGGGAAGTAGAACCACAGCAGCTGGACGCCCAGGAGCACCAGCACGCCCGCCACGAGGATCTGCGCCGTCAGCTTCCCCAGCGCGGATACCCCCCGCGTGTCGTCGACGACGCCGACGACGAAGATCATCATCGTCGCGATCACGGCGGCGCCGAGCTCCGAGGTCGCCTCGTAGAGCCCGTCGAAGAACGGCAGGACGCGCGAGATCGCGAGCCCACTCATCACCCCGACGAAGATGGCGGCGCCACCGACGGTCGGCGTCGGCTTCGGATGCACCTTGCGGTCGGACGGGCGGTCGATCCATCCGAGCCGCAGGGAGAGCCCGCGGGCGACCGGGGTCGCGGCGAACGTCACGCCGGCGGTCACGAGGGCGACGAGGAGATAGTGACGCACGTCGTCGGCGATGCTACCCCCGGGCCGACCGGGC
>DASPIF010000218.1:0-2235 GCA_035629255.1 Actinomycetota bacterium
GTCCGCCTCGGTCTCTACGAGGCGGACGTCGTCCTGATGGCGGGCGACCTCACCGGGAAGGCGATGGTGCCGATCGTCCGGACCGACGACGGCTGGGAGGCAGAGCTCGCCGGCCGACGTCGACACGCACGAGACGAGGACGACCTCGAGGCGATCGAGCAGGACGTGGCGAACCTCGGGTTCTATCCGATGCGGATGGAGCAGGCCGACGTCGAACGCGTAGCCGGCGATCCCGAAGCGCTGCACGCGCTGTTCATCGCCGAGATCCGGTCCCGGTTGCGACGGTGGCTCGACCTCGCGGACGAGCGCCTCGAGGGAACAGGCGTGCCGGTCGTCGTGATCCCCGGCAACGACGATCCGTACGAGATCGACGACGTGCTCGCCGACGCCTCCTACTGCGAGAACGTCGACGGACGGGTCGCGGAGATCCCCGGTGGGCTCGAGGTCATCGGTCTCGGCGTCTCGAGCCCGACGCCGTGGAACACACCTCGAGAGGTTCCGGAGGACGACTTCTTCGAGACCATCACCCGATTGACCGACCAGGCGAAGGATCCCCGGCGGACGGTGCTGCTGATCCACTGCCCGCCGTACGACACAGGGCTCGACACCGCTCCGCTGCTCGACGACGACCTCCGGCTCAGGGCGTCCGCAGGCGACCTGATGCGCGGTCCCGTCGGCTCGCGTGGCGTGCGACGTGCGATCGAGGGGTTCCGTCCGCTGCTAGGTCTCCACGGACACATCCACGAGTCCGGCGGCGAGGCGAAGATCGGAGACACGCTCGTGCTGAACCCGGGCAGCGAGGCAGCGTACGGGGTGCTGCGGGGCTACCTGGTCGATGTCGGTTCCTCCGGCGTCGATCGCGCGTTCCGTGTGGAGGGCTGAGATGAGCGAGAGGGCGGACCGCGTCGTCGCGTCGATCCTGGCGATCAACGACCGCGACGTCGAGGCGACGTGGACGGGCGACGATTCGACGACGACGGTGGACGTTGCGACCGGCGAGGTCCTGCGCGGACCCGCGGCCTGGTACGAGTACCTCCGTGAGTGGTATCGCGGGTTCCCGGACGGCCGGGTCGACATCGTGAACGTGATCGACGCTGGGCAGGCGGTCGTCGTCGAGTTCACCGGGTCGGGGACGCACCGCGGCACCTATTACGGGATGACGCCGACCGGTCGCAGATGCGTGGATCGCCTCTGCAACATCTACGAGTTCGCCGGCGATCGCCTCGTCGAGATCCGCAGCTACTGGGACCAGATGAGCATGCTCGTTCAGCTCGACCTCCTCGAGCGACCGGTGCGCGAGACCGCGGGAGCCACCGAGGTCGGATGACGTCGCCCGCGCGTGCCGGATGGACGCTCGACGTCGCGGCCGAGACGACGTGAGCTCCGCCGCGACGACCGACGGGCCCGGCGACCCGTTCGCCGAAGCGCTCGAGCTCGTCGAGGCCGCCGCAGCGAACGAGATCCCGCTCCGGCTCGTCGGCGGCTTCGCCGTCCGCGTCCTCACGCCGAGGTTCCCGCCGCGCATCCGAGACGGACAGGACATCGACCTTGCATCGACCTCCGCATGGAGGGTGGCGCTCACCGAGCTGTTCGAGACGAGGGGCTATGAGCCCGACCGGCACTTCAACGCCCTCTACGGGCACAAGCAGCTGTACTTCGGCTCCCCGACGGGACGCGCCGTGGACGTGATCATCGACACGCTCGAGATGTGCCACACGCTGCCGTTCGCCGAACGGATCTCGCGGCTGCCGCTGACGCTCGACGCCTCGGACGTCCTGCTGTCCAAGCTGCAGATCGTCGAGCTGAACGAGAAGGACGTGCAGGACATCGTCTACCTGTTGGGCGCGATCCCGGTCGAGACCGGCGACCGTCCCGGCACGGTGGGACTCGAGAGGATCGGGGAGCTCGTGCAGGGCGATTGGGGCTGGTGGCGCACGGTCTCGATGAACCTCGAACGCGTCAGGACGCTGGTGTCGGCCGAACGTCCGGACGTCGTGCCATCGGACGCCCAGCTCGACGTCCTCGCCCAGATCGACCGGCTTCTCGCGTGGATCGACTCGGTCCCGAAGACCCGGCGTTGGCGGCTTCGTTCCCGCATCGGCGACCGGAAACGGTGGTACCGCCTGCCCGACGAGACGGCCCACGGTTAGCGCCGCGAGCGTCGGAACGTGACGCTCCAGGCAGGACGGACGACATCGGATGATCGCCCGAGCGTACGTCGAGGCGACGTTCAGG
>DASPIF010000219.1:0-8888 GCA_035629255.1 Actinomycetota bacterium
GAGCGCGTCGAGCCGCGAGCGCTCGTCCTCGCGTACCTCGACGCCGGCGGCCTCGGCCGCAGCGAGGACGTCGGACAGCCCCTGCGTCGCGCGCGCCCCGCGAGCGACGATGATCGAGGGCGCGAGGCCCGCGCGGATCGCCTCGAGCACCGCCCGCCGACCCGAGACGATCGCGGCGGACGCCGGAGGCGCCCCGGCACCATCTCGTCTCCGCCCCTCGCGCGTCACGAGCGCTCGACGAGCGCGATCGCGAGGCACCCGACGCCGTCCCCGGTCAAGCCGAGACCCTCGGGGCGGGACGCCTTGACCGACACCCGCGTCCGGTCGATCCCGAGGGTCGTCGCGATCGCCCCGCGCATCCGCTCCTTCGCCGGCGTGATCGCCGGTCGCTCGGCGATGACGATCACGTCGATCGAGCTCGGCTCGAACCCCGCCGCCGCGAGGAGCCCGCCGGTGCGCTCGAGCAGGACGAGGCCCGGGATGCCTTCGGTCGCGGGATCGTCGTCCGGGAAGTGCTCGCCGACGTCACCGAGCGCCGCGGCGCCCAGGAGCGCGTCTGCGACCGCGTGACAGACGGCATCGCCGTCCGAGTGCCCCGCGAGACCGGGCTCGCCTGGGAACGCGATACCGCCGAGCGACAGCGGTCGGCTCTCGTCGCGCCGGTGCACGTCGAACCCGAGGCCGGACCGGATCTCAGGCACGGGCGCTCGCCAGGGCGATCACCGCGGCGCGCCGGAGGTCGTCCGCGGTCGTGACCTTGAAGTTGGCGGCGTCCCCCGGGACGACGCCGACGGCGTACCCGGCCCACTCGAGGCACGCCGCGTCGTCGGTGAACTCACGGCGGGCGTCAGCGGCTCGACGGTGGCTGTCGAGCAGCGCGTCGCCGCGGAACGCCTGCGGCGTCTGCGACGCAACGAGATCCTCGCGCGGCTCGGTCGCGATCACGCGATCGCCGTCGACGCGCTTGAGCGTATCGGTGAGCGGGACCGCCGGGACGACGCCGTCCCATCGGTCGAGCGCCTCGACGACCGCGCGGAAGGTCGACGCGGTCGCGAACGGCCGCGCCGCATCGTGGCACACCACCGCATTTGGCAGGTCGGGGACGAGCGTGGCGATGGCCGCCGCGATCGAACGGTGTCGCGAGGGACCACCGGCGATCACCTCGTCGGCACCGACGGCGAGCGCCCGCGCGCGTTCGAGAGCGTGCGCGGGCGCGACGACGACGACGCGGTCGATCACCTCAGACGAACGGGCGGCTCGGATCGCGTGGACCAGGAGCGGGTCCGCACCGACGGCCACGAACGCCTTCGGCTCGTCACGACCGAGGCGCTCGCCGGAACCCGCCGCCGCGATGATCGCCGTCGCTGGTCGCACGGACCGAGCGTAGTGGACGGACCTCGGATCAGTGGACGTTCGCGAAGAGCATGCGGCCCGTCGCCGTCTTGATGATGTTGCGCACGACCACCTGCACGGTCTCGCCGATCCGCTCGGCCGCGGAGTCGACGACGACCATCGTCCCGTCCTCGAGATGCCCGACCGCCTGGCCGTGCTCACGACCCGGGCGCAGGAGCTCGACGGACAGCACGTCGGCGATGCCCACCGGAAGGCGGAACGCCGCGGCCAGGTCGTTGAGGGCGGGGACGGGGACGCCGACCGCGACCGCGATCTTCGCGAGGTTCGCGTCGGCCGTGAGCAGCGCGGCGCCTCGGTCGCGCGCGAGCGCGACGAGGGCGCCGTCGACGTCGCTGATGCCGTCCTCTTCGACGAGGTGGATGTCGACGGTCGCGGCGCGCTTGAGCTCGGCCACAGCGTCGAGGCCTCGGCGGCCCCGCACGCGGCGGCGCTCATCGGAGGAGTCCGCGATCGACTGCAGCTCCCGGAGCACGGCCGTGTGGACCAGGAGGTCCCCCGACAGGAAGCCGGTGCCGACGAGATCGAGGACGCGTCCGTCGATCAGCGCGCTCGTGTCCACGACCGTCACCTCGCCGCGAGCCACGCCCGACGCGCGCGGTTTCAGACCGATCAGACCGAACAGCTCATCCGAGTTCGTACGACCGACACGGAACCCGACGTAGCCGAGGGTCACGTACGTGAACGCGACGGTCGTCCAGGCGGTGAGCGGCGGCAGCCGGAAGATCGGGACGGAGATCGCCGCGGACATCGCGAGCCCGATCACCAGCCCCCCCGTCCCCGCGACGATCTCCGCGGCCGGGACGCGCCGGAGCTCTTCCTCCATCGTCCGGACGGCCGTGGCGGTCTGGCGACCGAGCACCCCGCCGAGAACGAACCCGGTCGCGGATCCGAGCACCACCCCGAGGAGCGCGTTCGGGGTCTCGGCGCCGACGTGGCGACCGACGGAGAGCCCCCCGACCGCGAACAGGACGACGAACAGGAGGCGGACGAACTCGACCAGCCGACCATGCGGCAGCGTACGGGCCTCTTCGGCGGCGCGGGCGCGCAGCCGCTGGACCCCGGATCGGGCCACGCCGGTGAACATCTCCCTAGATGCCTCGGCGCGGAACGGCGTCGGCTTGACGCCGAGTGGCGGGACGGCGAGATAGGGGGTGCCTCCGGAGGAGGCCGTTCGGCCGATGCCGGTCAGGCCTGGGCGAGCTCGCGGGCGTCGTGTGAGTCGTCGAGGACCTTGTTGATCATCGCCTCGGCCTTGGCCTCGTCGCCGCCGGTCGCGTACATCAGCTCGGAGACGAGGATCTGCCGCGCCTTGGTGATCATCCGCTTCTCGCCCGCGGACAGACCGCGCTCGCGCTCGCGGATCGACAGGTTCCGGACCACCTCGGCGACCTGGTAGATGTCACCCGAACGGAGCTTCTCGATGTTGTTCTTGAACCGTCGGCTCCAGTTGGCGGCCATCTTGGACTCGTCCTCTTTGAGGACGTTCAAGACCTTCTTGACCTCGGTCTTGCTGACGACCGAACGCAACCCCACCTCTTCGGTGCTCTCGACCGGGACCATGAGGGTCAGATCCCCATAGGACACCCGGAGCTTCAGGTACTTGCGCTTCTGGCCGAAGAGCTCGCGCTCACACAGCTCTTCGATGACCGCTGCACCATGCTCCGGATGCACGACCGTGTCGCCTTTGCGGAACACAAGACCCCCTCGGTAACGGTGGGTTGACGGGTGCGAACGCAGCCAGAGTAGCACGCGGGTCGCGACCATCGCAAACCGAAACCGCTGGTCAGAGGCCTGTTTGGGGTCCGGACACGGTCCGCAGGACCTAGGTCGGAGGGCGGTCCGGGCCTCGTCCCCGTCGCGTCGGCGCCCAGGTCAACGCGTCTTTGAGATGACGAACGGCGACGATCCGCAGCCCTTCGTCGTTCGGGGTCCCCGCCGGGGCGAACACGGTGCGGAGTCCGGCGGCCCGCGCGGCCGCCAGCCGCTGCGCGACCCCACCCGAGCTGCGAACCACGCCGGTGAGCGAGACCTCGCCGACGAAGGCCGATCGCGGAGGCGACGGTGCGCCGCTCGCCGCCGACGCGAGCGCCGCCGCGAGCGCGAGATCGCACGCAGGGTCGTCGATGCGGATCCCCCCGGACGAGGCGCCGTACAGATCGGCGCGCCCTACCGGGATCCCGGCGCGGTCGAGGACGGCGGCGACGAGTTGGAACCGCCGGGCGTCCAGACCTGTCGCCTGGCGTCGCGGCGGGCCGTCGGTCGGCGCGACGAGCGCCTGCACCTCGACCGCCAGCGCACGACGCCCCGCTCGAGGCAGGGCGATCGCGGCGCCCGGTTCACCGTCCCCCTGCACCAGGAGACCGGCGGCGTCGATCTCTCGGAGGCCGGAGGCGGTCATCTCGAACCACGCGACCTCGCCTTCGGTCCCGAACCGATTCTTGCCGCCGGACAGCATCCGCAGCCCCGATCGGGGATCCCCGTCGAAGGTCAGGACCACGTCCACCGCGTGCTCGAGCGTCCGGGGACCGGCCACGTCGCCGTCCTTCGTGACGTGCCCGGTCATCAGGACCGAGATGCCTCGGCGCTTCGCCAACCCGACGAGCGCGTCCGCGCACCCCCGCACCTGCGCCGGCCCACCGGGTGTCTGCGGGCCATCGGGATCCCGCAAGGTCTGGATCGAATCGATCGCCAGCAGGAACGGCGACGTGCCCTCCGCCGCCGCCAAGACCTCGGGGAGCTCGCGTCCGTTCACGAACGACACACCGGCGGTATCGAGCCGGAGCCGGCGTGACCGCGCGGCGATCTGCGCACGCGATTCCTCCCCCGAGGCGACGACGCAGGGGAGCCCGGCGATCGAGAGCGACGACACCAGCTGGAGGAGAAGGGTCGACTTCCCGATACCGGGCTCGCCCGCGAGCAGGGCGACGGTCGCGGGGACGAGACCCCCGCCGAGCACGCGGTCCACGCCGGCGAGTCCGGTCGGACGGCGATCCTCGTCCTCCCCGTGGTCGAGGCGCTCGAGATCGACGGGCGCGACCGCGCCGCCGCGTCCTTCCTCGATCGTCCCCCAGGCGCCGCATCCGGGACAGCGACCCGCCCACTGCGCGAGTTGCTGGCCGCAGTCGCGGCAGGCGAGGACGGTGCGCTCGCGATGTCCACGGACCGTGCCCATGCGCCGACCGTAGACCTCACCTCTGACATGCCGGCGCGACCCCGGGTGTACACTCGCCGCGAACGTTCCGTTCGATCGTTCCGGAAGGAGGGATGGCCAGATGGCGAATGACCTGACCGCCGTGCTGCCGCCTCCCCCGGAGAGCGTGCGCTGAGCCGGACCGCGACCTAGCCGCGGGACCGCCCGAGCCGCCCCCAGGGGCGGCTCTTTCCATGTCCGGACGCCGTTCCGCGCGTCCACGTCCACGCGACGATCGAAGGAGACCTGCGTTGTACGACGACGAGAACCCGAACGATCCCGCCGATCATTTCCTCGGCGAGGGACTGATCACCGAGGTGATCCGCATCGTCAAGACCGGCAAGGAGGCGAGCGTCCATCTCTGCCGGGCGAACCGGTCGACGACCGGCGAGGAGCTGCTCGCGCTCAAGGTGTACCACCCGCTCGACCGCCGCGATTTCCGCGACGAGTCCCTGTACCGGGACGGCGAGTGGATCAAGGAGCGACGCGTTCGCGTCGCGCTGGAGAAGCGCACGAAGTTCGGCCGCCACATCCAGAGCGAGGTCTGGGTCGGACGTGAATGGGAGATGCTCGGCTCGCTCTCCGAGGTGGGCGTCTGCGTCCCGCGCCCGATCGCGCGTTCGGAAGACGCGATCCTGATGACCTACATCGGGGACGAGGACGATGCCGCGCCGCAGCTCCGTTCGGTGCGCCCGTCACCGGCGGAAGCGCAGGACCTCCTCGACCAGGTGGTCGCTGCGATCGCATCGATGCTGTATCGCAACGTCGTCCACGGCGACCTCTCGGCGTACAACGTCCTCGTCTGGGACGACCGCATCACGGTGATCGACCTGCCTCAGGCGGTCGACGTCCGGACGAACCGCCACGCCCGCGGCCTCCTCGAGCGCGACGTCGTCCGCATCTACGACCACCTCGAACGCTACGGCGCGACCGGCTCCCCGAGCGAGATCGCCGAGAACCTCTACACCCAGTGGCAGTACGCCGACCTGATCCCCGAGGAGCTCCGCATCGACCTCCAGATGTAAGCCCGCGTCACTCCGCGGCCGCCCCCCGGAACTCGAGTTGGTACCGCCACGTCGACCCGTCGGGAGCGTGCTCGAACGCGAGCAACCGTCCCACCTCGCCCCCGGGCAACACCACCGGTAGCCCTCGATGCTCCTGTCCCGGCCAGACATCGATGCGCGTGTGCCCTTCCATCGAGACGAGACACATCGGCGTCGTCCCCGCCGTCTCCAGCGGGTCGCACCACTCGGCCGTCTCCCTCGGGATCAGCTGCCGGTACCGCAGGAACGCGATCCGCGAATGCACGAGAACCGCCTCCCCCGGCGACTTCCACGCCCTCCCGAAGAACCGCCACTTCGAGCCGTCCTTCGACGTCTCGACCGCCCAACACTCCTCGTTCCCCCAACCCATCGCACCGCCCCCTCCCCGACACGACGCCGGCGTGTGCTCAGCGGATCACGCCGGGAGGTCTCCGTCCCCGCCACGCGAGGAGCCGTTACGTCGCACCGAGAGGATCCGGTATCCACGCGCTCAGGAGTCCTGCGCTCGGCACGGATCCGACAAGGAGCATCAGGGAACGGGACGGACCGGCGCCCGTGGCGGAGCGCAGCTGTCGTGTCCCTGGCGACCAAGCGGAGCCACGGGCGCCGGTACCCACGGGCGCCGGTGCGCCAGACCCAGACACCGAACGACCCGGCACCCCCGAGAAGGCGTGCCGGGTCATCGGTCTTGCCGTCGGCGACGAGGCCGACGGGTGGGTCAGGCCTCCTGCGACCCTGCGAGCTCGACCGGCGGGACCTCCGGCGGGATGCCGGCGCCCTCGAACACGATCTCGCCGTCGCGGGCGTCGACGATGATCGTCTGCCCGGCTCGGAAGTCCTTGGTGAGGAGTCGCTCGGAGAGCTGATCCTCGACGAGTCGCTGGATCGTCCGGCGGAGCGGACGGGCGCCGAGCGCGGGGTCGTAGCCCTTCTCGGCGAGGAGGACCTTGGCCTCCTCGGTCAGCTCGATCTCGAGATCCTTGGCCTTCAACTGATCGCGCACGCGCTTCATCAGCAGGTCGACGATGCGCTTCACGTCCTCCTGGCTGAGCGTGTGGAAGACGATGACCTCGTCGATCCGGTTCAGGAACTCGGGACGGAACGAGCGCTTGAGCTCGTCCATCACCTTGTCCTGCATCCTCGAGTGCGTCGCGGCCTCGTCCGGACGCGCCGCGAACCCGATGCCGGGCCCCTTCTGGATGTCCCGCGTCCCGAGGTTCGAGGTCATGATGATGATCGTGTTCTTGAAGTCGACGTGGTGCCCCTGCGAGTCCGTCAGCCGCCCGTCCTCGAGGATCTGCAGCAGCGTGTTGAACACGTCGGGGTGCGCCTTCTCGATCTCGTCGAACAGGATCACGCTGAACGGCTTGCGCCGCACGGCTTCAGTGAGCTGACCGCCCTCTTCGTACCCGACGTAGCCAGGGGGCGAGCCGATCAGCCGGCTGACCGTGTGCTTCTCCATGTACTCGGACATGTCGAGCTGGATCAGCGAGTCCTCGTCGCCGAACAGGAACTCCGCGAGCGCCTTCGACAGCTCGGTCTTCCCGACGCCCGAGGGACCGAGGAAGATGAACGATCCGGCGGGACGCTTGGGGTCCTTCAGGCCGGCGCGCGTGCGGCGCATCGCCTTGCTCACGGCCTTGATCGCGTCGTCCTGGCTGATGATCCGGCGGTGGAGGTCGTCCTCCATCCGAAGGAGCTTCTCGGTCTCCTCCTCCGTGAGCTTGAAGACGGGGATGCCGGTCCAGGTCGCGAGGACCTCGGCGATCTCCTCCTCGTCGATCTCGGAGAGGATGTCCATCTCGCCGGACTTCCACTCGTGCTCGCGGACCTCTCGCTCCTGGCGGAGCTGGCCCTCCTGGTCGCGCAGTGACGCCGCCTTCTCGAAGTCCTGCGCATCGATCGCCGACTCCTTCTGGAGACGGACCTCGGCGATCTTCTCGTCGATCTCGCGCACGTCCGGCGGCGCCGTCATCCGACGGATCCGCATGCGCGAACCGGCCTCGTCGATCAGGTCGATCGCCTTGTCCGGGAGGAACCGGTCGCTGATGTAGCGGTCGCTCAGGTTCGCGGCCGCGACGAGCGCGTCGTCGGTGAACGAGACACGGTGGTGCGCCTCATAGCGGTCGCGGAGACCCTTGAGGATCTCGATCGTGTGGGCGACGGTCGGCTCATCGACGACGATCGGCTGGAACCGCCGCTCGAGCGCCGCGTCCTTCTCGAGGTGCTTGCGGTACTCGTCGCGCGTGGTCGCACCGATCGTCTGGAGCTCGCCGCGAGCGAGCATCGGCTTGAGGATGCTCGCCGCGTCGATCGCGCCCTCGGCCGCACCGGCGCCGACGAGCGTGTGCAGCTCGTCGATGAACAGCACGATGTCGCCCCGCGTGCGGATCTCCTTGAGGACCTTCTTCAGCCGCTCCTCGAAGTCGCCGCGGTAGCGGGAGCCGGCGACGAGGGCGCCGAGATCGAGCGTGTAGATCTGCTTGTCCTTGAGGGTCTCGGGGACCTCGCCCTTCACGATGTCCTGCGCGAGCCCCTCGACGACGGCGGTCTTGCCGACGCCGGGCTCGCCGATCAGGACGGGGTTGTTCTTCGTGCGGCGCGAGAGCACCTGCATCACGCGCTCGATCTCCTTCGCCCGCCCGATCACCGGGTCGAGCTTGGATTCGCGCGCGAGCTGCGTGAGGTTCCGGCCGAACTGGTCGAGGACCATCGAACCCTGGCCCTGACCCTCGCCGCCGCCGCCCGGCGTGGTCTCACCCTTGCCTCCCGTGTACCCGGACAGGAGCTGGATCACGGTCTGGCGGACGCGGTTGAGGTCCGCGCCGAGCTTCTGGAGAACCTGGGCGGCGACGCCCTCGCCCTCGCGGATCAGGCCGAGAAGGATGTGCTCCGTGCCGATGTAGTTGTGACCGAGCTGGAGCGCCTCGCGGAGGGAGAGCTCGAGGACCTTCTTGGCGCGCGGCGTGAACGGGATGTGTCCCGTCGGCGCAGCCTGGCCCTGGCCGATGATCTCCTCGACCTGCTGGCGGACGGCGTCGAGGTTGATGTTCAGCGAATCGAGGGCTTTGGCGGCGACGCCCTCGCCTTCGTGGATCAGGCCGAGCAGGATGTGCTCGGTCCCGATGTAGTTGTGGTTCAGCATCCTCGCTTCTTCTTGCGCGAGGACCACGACCCGGCGGGCTCGGTCCGTGAAGCGCTCGAACATATGCTCGTCCCCCGAGATCCCCGATCGCTCGCGG
>DASPIF010000220.1:0-9927 GCA_035629255.1 Actinomycetota bacterium
GTGCACGTCGTCGGTGTACCGGCGGTCGGTCGCGAAGATCGGGATGATCGCCTTGAGCGCGGGCGGGCGGAGCGCCGCGACCTGCAGCGAGTTGAAGCCCGAGTACGACGTCCCGTACATCCCGATCGAGCCGTTGCACCAGTCCCGCGACGTCAACCAGTCGAACGTCTCGAGGTGGTCCTGCCACTCGCGGTCGGTGTACTCGTCCTCGGCGACGCCCTCGGACGAGCCCGTCCCGCGGACGTCGGCTCGGCACACCGCGAGATCGCCCTCGTCGACGAGGCGCCGGTAGATCCCGCCCGCCCACGACAGGTCGTCCTTCCGGTACGGCCTCGCCTCGAACACGACGGGCCACGGGCCCTGCGTCTCGGGCAGGTGCAGCGTCAGCGCGATCCGCACGCCGTCGGACATCCGGACGAACACGTTCTCCTCGGGCACCGCGTCCTCCCGTCGCCTCAGATCTCGAACCGGACCAGCTCGCCCGCCGCCGAGTCGCTCCCCGTCCCGCGGCGTTTCGCGACCGACCGCAGCACCGCCGCCGCGATCGCCACCGCGGACAGCGACAGCACGAGCATCACCGTCGCGACCGCGTTGAGCGACGGGTTCGTCCCGGTGCGCCCGGTGCCGTAGATCAGCATCGGGATCGTGATCGTGTCCTCGTTCTTGTAGAGGAACTGGCTCGTCACGAAGTCGTCGATCGACAGCGCGAACACGATCATGAACGCCGCGAAGATCGCGGGCGCGAGCAGCGGCAGCACGACGCGCCGGAGCGCCTGGGTCGGCGCGGCGCCGAGGTCCATCGCCGCCTCCTCGTACTCCTTGCCGAGCCCGAACAGCCGGCCCCGGATCACCACCACGACGTAGGGGATCGCCCACGTCACGTGACCGAGCAACTGCGCCGGCGTGCCGAACAGCGTCACGTCGCCGAACCGGTACAGGTGCGCGAAGATCAGCAGCAGCCCCGACGCGAGCACGATCTCGGGCGTGACGAGCGGCAACAGCATCAGGAAGTTCGAGCTCGAGGCGACCGGTCCCCGCCAGCGCGCGAGTCCGATCGCCATCGCCACGCCGATCGGCGTGGCCACGAACATCGTGAGCGCCGCCAGCTTCACGCTCTGGAGCACCGCGCCGTGCAGCACCGGGTCGTGGAACACCGAAAGCTCCGGGTCGTTGAGGTACCAGCGGAGCGAGAACCCCTGCCACGTGCTCCGCGAGCGCCCGGCGTTGAAGCTGAACAGCACCGCGATGCCCACCGGCACGATCGCCCACGCGAGCAGCAGCCACGAGTACGCCGCGAGGAATCGGGGCTGACGCCAGGGGTTCGCGACGAAGCCGCGCAGGCGCCGACCGCGGCCGGTGAGGCGCTCCGGCGCCGGCAGAGGCACGCTCATCGCCGCGCCTCCCGTGCGGCTCGCGACGTGTTGACGAGGTAGTACAGCGTGAGGATCGACACGACCGCGGCGAGCACGATCACGAGCGCCGCGCCGCGGCCCTGCGACGCCCCGCCCGTCGAGCGCGTCAGGTAGAAGTTGACGACGCTGCCGATCATCGAGTTGTTCGCGGTCCCGAGCATCTCGGCGGTGTAGAAGTCGCCGAACATCGGCAGCATGATGATCGTGATCCCCGCGAGGATCCCCTGCTTCGACAGCGGGAGCGTGACGCGGACGAACGTGCGCGCGGGGCTCGCGCCGAGATCGAGCGACGCCTGGATCAGGCTCTTGTCCATCCGCTCGAGCGTCGCGTACAGCGGGAGGATGAAGAACGGCAGGTAGCCGTAGATCAGCCCGAGGACCACGGTCGACGATCGCCCCTCGAGCCACGCCTGCGGAGCGAGCACGTTCGTCGCCGACAGCACGCGGTTCACGAGCCCATCGTTCTGGAGCAGGTTCACCCACGCGAGGATCCGCATCAGGTAGCTCACCCAGAACGGCAGCACCATCAGGACGAGGAACGTGGTGCGGACGCGGCCGCTCAGCCGGGACATGTAGTACGCGACCGGATACCCGAGCAGGAAGCATGCCGCGACCGTCGTCAGGACGTAGCCGAGCGTCCTCGAGAACACGGCGCGGAGCACGCCGGACGGGGAGACGGCCTGCTCCACGACGAACGAGAAGCTGTCGGGCTGCCAGTAGAGCGGGTTCCACTCGGGGACGATCGTCTCCAGCAGCGACAGTCGCGTGCTCGTCGCCGTCGCGACGATCGCGTAGAAGGCGACGACGAAGAACGCGACGATCCACAGCACGCCGGGCATCGCGAGGAGCGCCCAGAAGCCGCGCGGATACAGCAGGTCGATGCCGCTCGCCGTCGCGGCGCGTCGTCGTCGCCGAGCGATCGTCTCGGTCCCCCGCTCCCGCCGGCCTCGGTGGCGCCGCATCCTAGACCTGGGCCCGTGCGCGTGCGGAAGCGCGCGGGCGTGACCATCGGTCACGAGCCGCGGGCGTCCTCGTCTTGACGGCTCCGGGGGGGCGCGCTACACCCGCCGACGGACCCGCCCACCGATCGCCCACCGACCGGAGGTCAAATGAACCCGCATCGCGAGCGCGTCGGACCGTCCGTCCCGCGGCCCAGCCGCCGCGAGTTCCTCCGCCGCTCGGCCGGCGCTGCGATCGCGCTGCCGAGCCTCGCGGCGATCCTCGCCGCATGCCAGGAGCGCTCGGACGGCGGCGGTGGGAACGGAGGCGGCGGAGCGACCGGCCCGGGGCTCGCGAGCCCGGACAACCCGATCACGCTCCCGCTCACCGAGGAGAACCCGCCGATCGCCGACGGGCTATCGCCCGAGGCCGGCCCGCTCCGGGTCTTCAACTGGAACGACTACGTCTACAAGAAGGTCCTCAAGCGGTTCGAGGACGAGTACGGCGTCGAGATCGAGTACACGCCGTTCACCGGCATGTCCGAGGCGATCTCCAAGATCCAGAACGACGCCGTCGAGTTCGACGTCTTCTTCCCCACGATCGACCACGTTCGTGACCTCGCCGTCGCGCAGGAGATCCAGCCGCTCAACCGGAGCTACCTCCCGAACATGACGTCGAACGCGTGGCCGCAGCTGCTCGACCCGTTCTACGACCAGGGCGGGAGTTACACCGCGCCGTACCTCACCTGGACGACGGGCGTCGGCTACCGGCGCGATCTCGTCGACACCGATCCGAGCGGCGACTTCACCCAGGCGTTCGACCTGTTCTGGGACCCGACGTACCGAGGCCAGGTCGGCGTGATCGACGAGTACCGGGACACGATGGCGATGGCGCTGCTGCACGCGGGGTTCGACGACGTCAACACGACCGACCCCGCCGAGATCGAGCGCGCGCGCGACGACCTGCTCGACCTGATCGACGCGGTGGCGGTGAACACCGCGCTGGCGGACTACGAAGCGCTCGGCGAGGGCATCCACGCCCTCCGCTACGCGTGGTCGGGGAACATGAACTACACGCGGTACTACCTGCCGAACGGCACCGGCCCCGAGGTGCTCGGCTACTACGTCCCGCCGGGCTCGGTGGTCAACAACGACGTGATCGTCGTCGCGAAGGACGCCGCGAACCCGGTGCTCGCGCACGCGTTCATCGACTTCCTGTTCGACCGCGAGAACGCCCTCGACAACTTCGGCTACGAGGGCTACCAGCCACCGCTCACCGGCGTCGAGACGGGCGAATGGCTCGAGCGCGGCTTCATCCCGGAGAACCTCCAGACGACGCTCGTCACCGAGCAGCACTTCGAGGACGGTCGTCAGATCGTCGAGCTGCCCGCCGACGCGGACCAGATGTGGCAGGACGCGTGGGCGCAGTTCAAGGCGGGCGTCCGCTCGGGCTGAGACCGGGCGCCGGTTGCCGCTCCGTGCGGCCCCGGTCATGCTCGCCGCGTGTCTGGACGTGAGCCCGCGCGCCGGCTCGCCGGGCTCGGGGGCATCGCGGGACGGCTCGCCGGGCTCGGCTCCGATCCCCTGGACGACGAGGAGAGCGCCGGCAGGAAGCGGCTGCTCGTCCTCGTCGCGCTGCTGATCCTGCCGGTCGCGACGGCGTGGGGCGTCATCTACCTCGCGTTCGGCTCCGCGGTGGGCATCCTGCCGTTCCTGTACGTGACCGCGTCGGTCGGCTCGTTGGTGGTCTTCTCGCGGACGCATCGATTCGAGGTGCTCCTCGACGTCCAGCTGCTCGACATCCTCGTGATGCCGACGCTCGGCCAGATGTTCACCGGCGGGTTCCTGCCGTCGGGGGTGGTCGGCGTCTGGGCCATCCTGGCGCCGCTCGGCGCGCTCGCCTTCCTCGAGGTCTCACGCGCGATCGCGTGGTTCGTCGCGTTCGTCGTCGTGTTCCTGGTGACGGGGATCCTCGGCGAGGTCCTGTTCGCCGACGCCGATCTGCCGAGGTGGTTCACCAGCATGATGCTGGCGCTGAACGTCGTCGTCGCGGGCGGTGTCGCCTTCACGCTCCTCGCGACGTTCGCGAAGCAGCGCAACGCCGCCGAGACGGCGGTCCGGGTCGAGCAGCAGCGATCCGAGCTGCTCCTGCTCAACATCCTGCCGGGCCCGATCGCCGACCGCCTGAAGACGGACGGCCGGATGATCGCCGACCACTTCGACGCCGCCTCGATCGTGTTCGCCGACGTCGTGGACTTCACCCCGCTCGCGCAGGGACTGGCGCCGACCGAGGTCGTCGGCGTCCTCGACCGCCTGTTCACCCGCTTCGACGTCCTCGTCGAGAAGCACGGCCTCGAGAAGATCAAGACGATCGGCGACTGCTACATGGCCGCCTCCGGCGTGCCGGAACCGAACCCGGATCACGCTCGGCGGGCCGCGCTGCTCGCGCTCGACATGCGGGAGGCGATCGCGACCGCGCCCGTCGCCGGCGGACTCGGCCTCCAGCTGCGGATCGGGATCAACTCCGGACCCGTCGTCGCCGGCGTCATCGGGTCGAAGCGCTTCCTGTACGACCTGTGGGGCGACGCGGTCAACACGGCGAGCCGGATGGAGAGCCACGGCTCCCCCGGCGAGATCCAGATCACGCGCGCGACGTTCGACCTGCTCAAGGACGAGTTCGTCTGCACGCCGCGCGGGACGGTCGACGTCAAGGGCAAGGGCGCGATGGAGACGTGGTACGTGATCGGAGCGCGCGAGTCGTCGTGACCTACGCCGCGCTCGCGGGACGCCACTCGACGGACGCGACCCGGATCGGCATCGCGAGGCCCTTGAGCGTCACGTCGCGCTCCTCGCCCCGCGTCGTCTCGACGTCGGTGAGCGTGTCGACGGTCGCGAGGATCTCGCTTGCCCCCGCGGCCGCGCCGACCCGCGCGGCGGTGTGCACGCCGAGCCCCGCATAGTCGTCGGCGAGGACCGTCGCCTCGGCCGCGTGCAGACCGATCCGCACCTGCGGCGCGAACCCGTGGTCCTGACGGTGCTGGGCGAGGCGCCGCTGGATCGCGACCGCGCATCCCGCGGCGGCCGACGCCGCCTCGAAGGCGGCGAAGAAGCCGTCCCCCGTCGTCTGGACGACCTGGCCGCCGTGCCGTTCGATCAGCGTCCGCAGCGCGTCGTCGTGCCAGGCCAGCACGGCCTCCCACGCCTCGTCCCCCATCGCCCCGAGCAGGTTCGTCGAGCCGACGATGTCGGTGAACATGAACGTGCGCGTCACCCGGCGGCCGGCGTCGGGCACGGCGCCGGCGCGGAGGAGCTCGTCACACAGGAGCGCGTCGGGACCGGCGCCGAGGCGCTCGAACCCCGACCGCGCGGCCTTGAACTCGAGCTCGGCGGAGTGCTCGTCGCCGGCCGAGCGGTACGCGACCCCGAGGCACCGCCGCGCGATCGCCGTCTCGTAGGGCAGATCCGCCTCGTTCCAATGCCGAACCGCACGCCGGAGCTCGACGATCGCCTCCGCCGCGTCGCCCTCGAACGTCAGGACGGCGCCGAACGCGAGATGCGCGTAGGCATGCCGCACGGGCGCGTCGAACGTCCGCGCGATCTCGCGGAGCTCCTCCGCCGCCTCCCGCGCATCGGTGACGTCGTGCGCCGCGAGTGAGATCTCGACACGCGCCGGGAGCAGTCGGGCGCGACCGAGCGGATCCTCGGTGTCGACGAGCGCCGTCGCGATGGCGGCCCTCGCCGAACGGGTGCGCTTGCGGGCGAGATGGAGCAGCGCGAGGCCGGGGAGCGGCTCGAACCCGAGCTGGTGCGCCTCGGCGAACGCCTCCTCGGCGGCATCCAGGTCCCCGATCCGCAGGCGGATCTCCCCGATCTCGTAGTAGCTGGCCCCGGCGAACCACGCCTTGCCGAACGCGAACAGCTCGCCGGCCGCCCGTCTCGCCTCGTCTTCGGCCTCCGACCATGAGCCGCGCAGGCGCATGATCTCGGCGCGGTGCACGCGACAGATGCCGGGGAACCCGTTGATCGCCTGGCGCTCGCACCACCGCTCGGCCGCCTCCGTCCAGTCCCCCGCCCGCTGGTAGTCGGCGAGGTCGCGGCAGACGCCGATCGTGATGCAGTAGACGATCCCCGTCGTCATCGGCGTCAGGTCGCCGGAAACGGCCGCCACGGTGGCCTCGTCGATCAGCGCGAGGCCCTCCTCGACCCGCCCGTGCGCGACGACCGCGGTTCCCTGGAGCGCGAGGCCGAACGCCTGGAGGTCGCGGTCGCCGAACCGCGTCCCGATGTCGAGCGCCGCCCCCGCGTGCCGCATCGACTCCTGCCAGTCGGAGCCGAGGTCACGCCGCGCGTACGCGAGCTCGAGGTACCCGTGGACGTCGCTCTGGGGCAGCGGCTCGAGGATGCGCGCCGCGCGCTGCAACCAGGCGCGGCCGAGCGTGGTCTTCGTGCTCTCGACGCAGGCGTCGGCGATCTTCAACGCCGCGCGCGCCGCGCCGAGCTCGTCGCCCTCGCGCTGGTACGCGGCGAACGCGCGCTCGAGCGCCGCCACGCTCTCGTTCGGGTGGGCCGTCCACCACGCGGCGGCGGCCAGCGCCTCGAGGTCCGCACCCGACAGCTCGCCCTCGGCGTCGGCGGCGACGAACGCGTCGTACGCGACCACCCACTCGTGCTGATCGAGGGCCTGATGGGCGCGGTCGATGGGCGATCCGTGCCGCAGGTCTGTCGCCGCCACGGCGTCACTCCTCAGGTGCCCGGATCCTGAGGGTAGCCGAGCGGACCGCCCAGAGGAACCCGGTGGGCGCGTCGAGGGCCCACCGGATCCCGATGGCGCTTACCGGAGCGCGCGGTACGTCGCCCGCGCCGCGTTCGCGGCGTCCGGTGGTGCCGGGTCGGACTCGCACGCCGTCTCGGTCTCGGCGTCGCAGATGTCGGTGCCCTCCCCACCGTCCGCGGTGTCCGGCTCCGAGTTGCCTTCGGTGAAGCCGAAGAAGTCACCCCACAGCTCGTCGTCGCCTGCGAGGCCGCTCAGCTCGTCGGAGCCGGGGCCGCCCTCGATCTCGTTCGGACCGGCGTCACCGGTCAGGACGTCGTCGAAGAACGAACCGACCAGGTTCTCGAAGCCCGCGATGGCGTCGCCGTCGCTGACGGTCGAGGTGCTGAGGTCGGCCGTGACGCCTCCTTCGTAATCACGGAAGCCCAGGTAGTCGCTGCCGGGACCGCCGTCGAGATCGTCGACCCCTTTACCGCCGTCGACGGTGTCGTCGCCCGCGCCCGCATCCACCGTGTCCGCCCCACCGATCAGTCCGGTGAACTCGTTGTCGCCGGCGTCGCCGGTCATCACGTCGTCCGCCTGCGTGCCCGTCGAACCGTCGAACCCCGAGATCGTGTCGTCGCCGTGGCCCGTGAACGTCTGGGTCAGGAGGTTCACCACGAACGGACCCTCGGGCAACGGCTGTCGGTAGTACTCGGCCATGAAGTACTCGAGCAGGATGTCGAAGCCTGGTCCGCCCGTGAGGACGTCGTCGCCGGGGCCGCCGGCGAGCCCGTTGTCGTCGCCGACGCCGTCGAGCTGGTCGTTGCCGCCGGCGCCGAACAAGATCTCGAACACGTCGGCGTCGGTTCCGGTGATCGTGTCGTCGTGGTCGCTGCCGATGTACCACTCGAACCCGGTGAACGTGTCGTTGCCGAACCCGGTCGCCGTCCCGGCGGCCGCGTCGATCACGACACCTCGAGGCGAGTCGAGGTAGATCAGCTCGTCCGCGTTGCCGGGGCTGCCACCGGTCGCGTCGGCCATGTCGTCCCCGGCCCCGGGGATGAACACGTCCCACGGTCCGGCGCCGCCGACGAGATCGTCGTCGCCCGCTTCACCGAACAGGGCGTCGATGCCAGTGCCGGCGGCGATCGTATCGTCGCCCCGGCCGCCGCGGACGCCGGCGTGGCGAGCATCGCCGTGAGCAGCGCGAGCGCCGGGATCACCACGACGGCGCGCATGGGGAACCGATCCAGCTCCCTCCCTTCCACGAAGGCGCTTGGTCCGACGGACCCTACGCCGGTTGCCGCGGGCGCGCATCTCGTGGTCGCGCCGCCGTGCCGCGCCATCGGGTTCGAGGATCGCTCGGGTCAGTCGTCCGCGAGCGGGATGCCTTCACGGCCGATGATGCCGGTGAGATCGAGCACCTTCCTGACCCTCGGCGCCGGCCGACGGAGGACGACACGTCGGTCGCTCGTCCCGATCGCGAGGATCGCCCTGATGCCGGAAGAGTCGAGGAACTCGAGCCTCGACAGATCGACGATCACGTCGCCTTCCGGCCCGGTGGCTCGCGCTCTCTGCCGCCTCGGCGAACGCATCCGTCGCATGCATGTCGAGCTCGGCGGACAGCCACAGCACGCCCTCGCGGTCCACGTTGACGTCGAACGCACGCGCGGCCAACGCCCCCCTGAGCATCATGGCACCGACGATAGGACGCGCGAAGCCCCTGAGCATCATGGCACCGACGATAGGACGCGCGCCGCCCGCCCACGCGGGTGAACCTATGCGTCGTCCACGGCGGTGTCGGCAACATCGAACCAGACGGGCGGCGCCCCTCGTCCTCGTCGTCGCGTCAGTCGAAGAGCGAGACGCCGCCGGGTCCGACGAGCAGGCCGGCGATGATCAGGATGATGCCCACCATGACGCCGCCGCGGATGAGCGTGACGATCCCGGCGATCACCAGGATGGCGGCCAGGACCCACAGGATGGTGTCGGTGGAGTTCTCGTTCTGCGCGAGCATAGCCAAGGTCGCCAACATGAGATCCCTCCCTTTCCGAGGTACGGCCGTCTGCCTCAACATCTCCCGGAACGCGTCGCCCAAACACGCGTCGGCGTCGGGCGTCCGGTCGCGAGCAACGGCGCCCGGGTGCACCTTCGCGGCGTTTCGGGATACCGTGCGCTCCGACGCGACGGGCACCACCGGACCCAGGGGGACGCGATGACGCAGGAGCCGTGGCAGCGACGAGGACTCAGCCGGCGCGATTTCCTGCGGCGCGCGGGTGCGGCCGGCATCGCGGTGCCCAGCCTCGCGGCGATCCTCGCGGCGTGCGGTGGCGGCGCGCAGGAGACGCCGGGCGGCGGCGGCGGCGGCACCGAGACCGGTGGCGACAACGCCTACGGCACGGGCGGGATCGGCGGCGCTCCCTACCCGCTCGCCCGGATCGACGCCCCCGTCACGTGGAACATCACGGACGACAACCCTCCGATCGCCTCGGACCTCGAGCCCGAGAGCGGCGGGACGCTCAAGATCTTCAACTGGAACTACTACCTCTCGAAGTCGCTGATGCGCCAGTTCGGCGAGCAGCATGGGGTCACCGTCGAGCTCACGACGTTCGACGACATGGCCGACGGCATCCAGAAGATCACCTCGGGCGAGGTCGACTTCGACCTCATGTTCGGCGTCCAGGTCTACACGCTCGGCCGCCTGATCGCGGGGGGCTTCCTGCAGCCGCTGAACCACGACTACGTCCCCAACCTCGCGGCGAACGTGTGGGAGCCGTTCCAGAGCCCGTTCTACGACCAGGAGAGCCGCTACTCGATGCCGTAC